>CAKTFL010000401.1 GCA_934555855.1 uncultured Sphingomonas sp.
GGTCGGGAACCAGTTCCTCCACCCGGTCGACGCGCCGCATCGGATAACGATGCGGCAGCGCCGCCATTACCCGCCCGACGTCGAGCGAGTAAGGCGCTGCGGCCGAGATAGCGGCGTCGCTCACCGGCTCTGGTTGCGGCGGTTGCCGGTAGCCGGCGCCGGCGAGGCAGGCGCAGCCGGCGTGCCCGCAGCGGCTGCGCCACCGCCCTGACCCGGCTGCCAGTTCGCCGGCGGGGTCGTGTTCACCGACGGCACCAGCCGGTCGAGCTCGGTCGTGATTGCCGCAGTGATATCCGCGGCGGGCTGAGCGAACAGGGCGGCGTTCGGGTTCAGCAGCAGCGTCACGTTGCGAGCCTTGACCGCATTCTGGACGGCGGTCGGCAGCTGAGCCTGGATCTGCTCCAGGGCATAAGCCTGGGCACGCTGCGCGGGCAGCGTCAGACGGCCAAGCTCCTGGTTCGCCGCATTCTGGCGAGTCTCGATCGCCTGAGCCTGGCTCTGAAGCGACGTCTGGTTCGCGTTGGGCGCGGAGCGGGCGGTGTTGAACGCAGTGACCAGCGGCTGAAGCTCGCGCTCCAGGGCCTGGCGACGCTGGTCCGCCTGATCGATCTGGGTCTTGTACGTCGTCTGGATCTGCGTGCGGGCGGCAGTCCAGGCGCGCGAATTGACGATGGCGGCCTGCGGATCCGCGACGGCGACACCGGCAACCTGTGCTGTCGCAGCGGTAGCGGCGATAGTCGTCGGCGCAACAAGGGCGGCGGCGAGCAGAAGCTTCTTCACGGTGGTCATCAGAACTGTGTTCCTACGTTGAAATTGATAAGCTGCGTGTCATCGCCCGGCTGCCTGACGATGGCCTTGGCCACGTCGATGCGAAGCGGACCGAAGGGCGAGTTCCAGTTTACGCCAATACCGACCGAGATGCGCGGCTTGGCGGTGCTGCCATAGAACACCTCCTTGAACGCCGGCGTCGAGCTCTGGAGCAGCGTATTGGTTGAACCGCCTGCGCACGCGCCGCCAAAGCTAGACGCATAGCCGATGGCGCAGGTCGTGGAGCGGCCGACGTTGGTCGCATCTTCGGAGGACACGGCGTACAACTGCCGCCCCTGCGGATCCAAGGCCGGCGTCGTCAGCGGCAGGACCGTCACACGGCCGCTCGCATCGACCACGGTCGGGAAGTTGGCGGTCGGCAGCGGCCGGGTGATCGACCAAAGGCTACCCGCCTGCACATAGATGGACGGCCTGAGCCCCAGCTCACGCGCCCCGGAACCGAGCGGAATCTCCAGCTCGGCCCGAGCCAGGTAATAGGCATTGCCGCCGAGCGCGTCGTCCACGATCTGGTCGCGGTCGGTGGCGAGGACCTGGGCACCCGTCGCATCGGTGGTAAACGGAATGCGCTGAACACGCGGGCCGACGCCACGAATGTCGAAACCGCGGAACTGCGGATTGCCTAGGTAGAAGCGGTCGGTAATGCGGATCTTGTCCACGCCTGGCCCGCGGCTGCCCTCCAGCGAGCGGATATAGCCGCCCTCGGCCACCACCGATCCGATGAAGCCGCTGCCGACGTTCCAGAACTTCGACCCTTCGGCCCGGGTCCTGACATATTTCACGTCGCCGCCCAGGCCGGCGAAGTCTTGGCTGAACGAAAAGCGCTGCCCCGCGGTCGGGCGAAGGCGGCTGTTCAGGCTGTCGTAGATCAGCGAGTAGCCGACCGACGATGTCCAGCGATTGCCGATCGCCTCGCACAGGTAGCGCCCCGCCCTCAGCGGGTCGCACCTGCTGCCCGTGTAGAAGCTTTCGTCCAAGCCGACCTTGTCATAGGACAGGCCGTACCGTCCCGACAGCGACCAATATTCGGTCAGCGGCACGCCGGCACGCACCTGAAACCCGGTCGAAACCTGCGAATAGGTCGTGTTGCGTTGGTTGCCGAGATAGTTGAACGAATTGTAGTCGCGCCGGAACACGTCGACGCCGACGGCGACATTCTTGTCGAACAGATAAGGCTCGGTGAAGCCCAGCTCGATCGACTTGGAATAACTCGAATAATTCACGCCGGCGCGCAGTTCCTGCCCCTTCCCGCGGAAATTGCGCTGCGTAATGTTGGCCTGGATGATGAACCGCTCCAGGCTGGAATAACCTGCCGACAGCTGCAACTCGCCCGTCGACTTCTCTTCCATGTTCGCTTCGAGGACGACCCGGTCCGTCGAGGATCCCGGCGTCTGCTTGATCTCGAACTTGTCCTGGAAATAGCCCAGCGAGTTGATGCGATCCTGCGACCGCTTGACCTGGAAGCTGTTGAAGGCATCGCCCTCCGCCAGGCGGATCTCGCGCCGGATCACCTTGTCCTGGGTCTGCGTGTTGCCGGTGATGTCGATCCGCTCGACATACGTCCGCTTCGCCTCGGCGATGTGGAAGTTGATCGACATGGTCCGGGCTTCAGCGTCGCGCTGGAAGTCCGGATTGACGTCGGTAAAGGCATAACCGAACAGGCCCGCCGTCTGGCTGAGGCTGTCGACCGAGTCCTCGACCATCTTGGCGTTGTACCAGTCCCCCTTCTTCTCGGGCAGCGTGGCCGCAAGCTTCGCCCCGTCGAAGTCGCGGATTTCGCTCTCGACGGTGATGTCGCCG
>CAKTFL010000402.1 GCA_934555855.1 uncultured Sphingomonas sp.
GGCGTAGAGCGCCGCCATGGCGGTCGCGGTCCGTTCCGGCACATAGCGTTCGGCGCGCGCCGCTGCTGCCCGGCCGAGCCGGTCCGCGAGCACGGGATCGGCGATGATCCGCGCGATCTCCGTGGCGAAACCTTCCTCGTCCGTGGGATCAACAAAGGTCGCGACCCCGTGCCACAATTCGCGAAAGGTAGGAATGTCGGGCAGGACCAGCGGACAGCCGGCCTGTGCCGCCTCCAGCACCGCCAGCCCGAACGGTTCGAACGTTGCGGTGGAGACGTAAACGGGCCGGCAGGCAAGCTCGGCGGCGATGCCCTCGGCATCGAGCGTGCCCAGCAGCTCGACATTCTCCAGGCGAACCGCTTCGCCATGCGGCGCGACCACCGGGCCCGCGGCACGGATCGGCGCGGCGAGGCGCGCTGCCGCGCGGTCGAGCAGGGGCGCGCCCTTGACTTCGTCCCACAGCCGGCCGGCGGTAAACGCATGGGCCGCGACCGGCCCCGTGACAGATCCCGGCCGCACACGACCATTGTGCACCGGCACGGGAGGAGCGGACAGCCCATAGGTCGCCGCAATACAGTCGGCATAAGCTGCGGTCGGTGCGACCACCAGGTCCGCCGCCTCCAGACCCTGGCGGCTGAGCTGGGCGTGCCAGGCGAGAGATGGGTCGACGGGCTTGCCCCGCGCCGCCTGCCACCAGGTCGCGATGCAACCATGCGCCACCGCCACGACCGGCAGGCCGTAATGCGCTCCGGCCGCCAGTGTCGGCGAGTTGAGGTGAACGAGATCGGCACCAACCTCCCGCGCCAGGGCGGCGACCGCCTCTCCCGCCATCAACACCTGCGAAGGGCCATCGGCAAGCCAGTCCAGCGGTAGGCCGGTCTGCACCACCGAGACACTGTCGGCCCGCGTCGACAGGTCGGTGAGATGCCCGCCAAAGGGGGCCGGCCCCAGTACCGCCAGCACTGTCTCCATCCCATGCGGGACCAGCGCCGCAGCGAGGTCGGTGGCATATTGCCACACGCCGCCCACCGCGTCGCAGGTCATCAGCAGTCGTGTCACGAGGCCAGCGCTCGCAGCGGCTCCACGCCGACCGGGAAGTTGATCCGCCGCTCCTCGGCCAGCCAGGCCGCGAGGTTCGCGACCCCTTCCCGCCACGGCACCCGCGGCTTGAGCCCAAGCGCATCCTCGGCCGCGCGTGCATCCGCGACGAAATAGCGCTGGTCGCCCCCGCGCCAGTCCGAGAATTCCGTATGGACCTCCCGCCCGATCAGCTCGCCCATGTGCCGCAGCAGCTCGCGCAGGGAAACGGCATTGTCGGCGCCTCCACCCAGGTTGAAGGCGCGGCCCTTCACCTCGTCGATGCGCCGCCACGCCTGGACATAGGCATCAACGGCGTCCGACACGTCGAGAATGTCACGAACCTGATAGCCATCGCCGTAAAGCGTGATCGTTTCGCCATCGAGCGCACGGATCAGGAAATGGGCGACCCAGCCCTGATCCTCCGTGCCCATCTGGCGGCGGCCATAGATGCAGCTCATCCGCAGCACCGCCGTCGGAATGTCGAAGCTGCGGGCGTAATCCAGCACATACTGATCCGCCGCCCCCTTCGACACGCCATAGGGCGTATGGAAGTCGAGCGGTCGCGCTTCCGAGATGCCATGCGCGCGTACATCCGCATCAACCGGCTGGTATTTATCGCCATCGCGCACGAACTCCAGGTCGGCGAGGTCGCCATAGACCTTGTTGGTCGACGCGAAGATCAGCGGCGTCGCAACCCCCTGCCCCCCGTCAAGCAGCCCGTCACGCTGCTGGCGGAGTGCCTCCAGCAGGTTGAAGGTGCCTCCGATGTTGATGTCGTGATCCTCGCGCGGATCGACCATGGAGGTGGTAACGGCCACTTGCGCGGCGAGGTGGAACACTGCCTTCACCCCGCTCGCCGCCGCCGACAATGCCTCGGCGTCGCGCACGTCGCCTACGATCGCTTCTATCCGATCACCGTGACTGGCCTGGAGCCAGCGCAGGTTGCGCTCCACGCCCGCACGGCTCAGCCGATCGAAGATCCGCACGCGATGCCCCTCGCCCGCCAGCCGGTCGGCGAGATTCGACCCGATGAACCCCGCGCCGCCGGTGACCAGAACCGGGCGTGGGTCGGTAGCGGGATCGGTGCGATCGATGTCGCGGGCCTGTAGCCCGGACGACGTCACGCGACGAGCCCCCGCGCTTCCAGCTCGGCGCGCATCTGCTCGGCCCGGTCCACCGCGGTCTGTTCCGCGACCCAGCCGGCAAGCTCGGCGAGTCCCTGGCCGAAATCCTGCCGCGCCTCAAAGCCCAGCTTGTCCCGGCTCATCGACGTGTCACAGAAGCAGTGACGAATGTCGCCAATCCGCGCCTTGCCGACGATCTGGGGCGCGATCTCGTTCTTGCCCATCGCGCGGGCAAGCTCGGTCGCGACCTCGGTCACCGAACGGTCGTGGCCGGACCCGATGTTGAACGTGCCGCCTGCCGCCTCCGGCAGGGTCAGCGCATCCGCAAAGGCGCGCGCCACGTCGGACACGTGGACGAAGTCGCGGCGCTGCTCGCCATCCTCAAAGATCATCGGCTGCTGCCCGTTGAGCAGCCG
>CAKTFL010000403.1 GCA_934555855.1 uncultured Sphingomonas sp.
CGGGACGAGCCCGACAGCACGGATGACCGCGACCTCGTTCTCGCCTGCTACACGAGCGCCGATTTCCGCGAAGGCATGGACGCGTTCCTGAACAAGCGCCCCGCCCGCTGGACGGGGCGCTGAGCCGGACCGGCAGCGAGTCGACGCCGTAGACGATCGACTTGCGCCGGAAGTCGAGCTGGTCGGTCGCGAGGGCGAGGGCTGGACCATCGGCAAGCGCCTGCTCCAGCACGAACGCTCCAGCCTTTCGGGTGGCGGTTCGGCCGGGCGGATGCTGGCGGGGCGTCCGCTGTCGGAGATCGCCCGGGAGTATCGCGGCACCGATGCGGAAGGACGGCTCGCCGATGCGGACCTGCGCGCCCGCATCGTCCGGCACGAGATGGACACCCGCGCCTTCATGCTGACCCTGCGCCGTGCCGCGCTGGAGGCAAAGTCCAACAGCGGGCCTTCCGCCGCGACCTCCATCATGAAGAACGTCGGCGCGCGGATCACCCAGGATCGCGCCGAACTCGCGATCGAGGCCATGGGCATGGCCGGGCTCGGCTGGGAAGGGGAGGGCTTCAGCGAAGCCGAGCTCCAGCAGACCCGCACCTGGCTGTGGGGCAAGGCGGTGTCGATCTATGGCGGCTCGTCCGAGATCCAGAACAACGTCATCGCCAAGCGGATCCTGGGGATGCTCGACCACCAGTAACGCTCCCGTCACCACTCCCTCCCTGCCACGAAGCGACCCCAGCCTGCGCTGGGGTGACGACATAAGGACCGAAGGACATGGCCGTCCTCAACGACGAACAGGCGATGCTGCGCGACATGGCGCGCGAATGGACCGACAACGAGGCGCCACTCGCCGCCTTCCGCCGCTTCCGCGACACCGCGCCCGATGCCGGCTTCGATCCGACCGCATGGCAGGCGGCGGGTGAGATGGGCTGGGCGGGGATCATCGTGCCGGAGGAACACGGCGGCTCCGCCTTCGGCTACCTGTCGCTCGGCCTCGTCGCCGAACAGTTCGGCCGCAACCTCGTCGCCAGCCCCCTGGCGGCGACCGCTCCCGCCGGCACCGCCATCGTGATGGGCGCGGACGAGGGCGCCAAGGCCGAGTGGCTCCCCCGCATCGCCGCGGGCGAAGTGATCGCCGCGCTCGCGGTGGACGAGGGGCCGAACCACGATCCCGCCCGCCTCGCCACCACTGTCACCAATGGCAGGCTGACCGGCACCAAGACCTTCGTGGCGGAAGGCGACACGGCAGGGCTATTCGTCGTCGCGACCCAGGACGGCCTATACCTCGTCGCGGACGGCGAGGGCGTAACCCGCACCCGCCGCCGCATGGCCGACGCCCGCAGTCATGCTGACATCGCCTTTGACAACGCGCCCGCGATCCGTCTCGGCGGCCCCGACGTGACCGCCGCCATCGTCGATCGCGCGACCGCAATAGTCGCCGCCGAGATGCTGGGTATGGCCGAACAGGCGTTCGCGATGACCAACGACTACCTCAAGACCCGCGTCCAGTTCGGCCAGCCGCTCTCCACCTTTCAGGCGCTTCAGCACCGGATGGCGAAGATGCTGACCGAACTCGAACTGATGCGATCGGCGGTAGAAGGCGCGCTGGAGGCGATCGACGCCGGCCGTTCCGACACAGACCAGGCGGTGAGCCTGGCCAAGGCGATCGCGTCCGACACGCTGAAGCTGGTCAGCCGCGAGACGGTGCAGCTCCACGGCGGCATCGGCATGACCGACGAGCACGACGCCGGCTTCTACCTGAAGCGCGCCGCAGTGCTGGAGGCGATGTGGGGCAACGCCGCCCATCACCGCGACCGGTTCGCCCGGCTGAACGGTTACTGAGCCCGGGCGGGGGCTGCTTCCGATACTCCCGTCGTCCTGATTAATCCGGGGGCCCGCTTCTGCAACCTGACGCTACGGAAACCCTGCTTCGAAGATCGGGCCTGCCCGCTCCGGTCATGTCTCAGGGCGCGCCGAGGACCGATCCGTAGCGTAACGAAACGTTTGTTTTGCTTGACGCCGCGCATTGCGGGTTATCTATTCGAAATATCGGTACGGCGCGGACAAGCGTCGGCCGGATCGGGAGAGGATGATGAGCAAGCAGCGTTTCCTGCTGGCGTGCGCGACCTCGGCAGTCGCGTTCGGGGGATTGGTGGCCGCCACGCCCGCCGTCGCGCAGGTCGGCGGAGATGCCAGTCCGACCGGCACCACCCAGCAGGGAACGCTGTCGGCCGAGACCCCGGTCCGCAGTGACGAGCCCGACATCGTTGTCACCGGATCGCTGATCGCCGGCACGCCCGAGAATTCGGCGGTGCCGGTGGACGTCATCTCGGGTGACGAGCTGGTCCGGCAGGGATCGCCCACCGCGATCGAGCTGCTCAAGAACCTGCCGACCAGCAACGGCGTGATCGGTGACGCCAACCAGTTTGACAGCCGCTCGCAATCGTCGGAAGGCACCGCTTCCGTCAACCTGCGCGGCCTCGGGCCCCAGCGTACCCTGGTGCTGCTCAACGGCCGCCGGCTGGTGCCTTCAGGCGGCAGCGGCATTCCCTTTGTCGACGTCAACCTGATCCCCGCCGGCGCGATCGGCCGGGTCGAGGTGCTGAAG
>CAKTFL010000404.1 GCA_934555855.1 uncultured Sphingomonas sp.
CGGCAGGTCTTAGCGTCGTCTGTCAAGGGCGCACCTGGCCCGGGCAGTTTAAGTAATCAACTCCCCCCAGAGTTTCTTCACCGCAAACTGCATGTGCATCCTAAAAGCAGATCGTCTCTTTTCCACCAGATCATGGCCTAGCGCTAGCTATCATAACGGCTTGGCGAGACCCGTCCCCAACTCAGAAGTTCAACGATCAAGGATGTTGCCCAGAAGCTGCTGCCGCCAGTTCTAAGCTATGTGTCCCTTCAGACACAGCGATAGGGTATTCAATGATTGGCTCATATGCGTCCGAGCAAGTCAGCCTTTACGAGAACATAGCTTACTATGTACCTCTCCCTCTCGGGTTAAAGAGTTACTGATCGTCTATCAGACGGTCGCGGGAGAGTGGCAGGACAATGACGCAATCTTCGGTTCCGGCGAGCACAACTTATCGCAAGCTTCTTTTCAGTTCCGTAGCTACAACGGCTGTGCTGATCACTACTTCGGCGGTTTTCGCGCAATCTGCACCGGAGCCTAACGCTACATGCGTGCGAACCGGCAGCGAGGTCGTGTGCAAGGGCGGAGCGGATGAAACGTTCATCTACTATCGGAGCAACAACGATGATCCCGAAAGCGAAACTCCTGCCAGCCTGACCGTCACCGACGGCTTCAAGGCAGCACCTGGCGAGACCGCGATCTCACTGCGCCGCGGCGGGAACGCAAGCATCGTCGCCAGCGGATCGCCAATCGTCGCGACGGGTGGTACGGTCAGCTATGCGAAGGATGGCGTCGGCATTGTCGGGCTTTCCGGGCTCGGCCGTGTCACAATCAACACGAGCAACGAGATCCAGGCAACTGGAGCTGCTGCAGGATCCGATGGTTTCGGCGGCGATGGCATTGGCGTTCAGGCGCATGGAACCGCAGGCGTGTCCTTGACGAACGGCGGAAACATCACCGCTGTCGGCGGGAACGATGATTATGCCGACTACGGTGGCGACGGCATTGGGCTCGACGTGGAAACGTCCTTCGGACCTGTGGCCGTTTCCAACAGCGGCTCGATCGAAGCCTGGGGCGGATCGGTGTCCGATGCTGCAGGCGTAAGCCTGGCGGCACGCGGTGTCGGCGGTAGCGCCAGCGGTATCCGCTCTGATTTTGATTTCGATCTGAACGGCGGCAGTGTCGAAATCGACAACAGCGGAACCATCCAAGTTACGGGCGGCGATTCCCTGCTGTCAGTGGATAGGACCATCTCCGGCCTTGCCAGGGGCGGCGGGGCCTATGGTATCTCAGCGACAGGAACGTCGATCGCGATACGAAATGGCGGCACGATCGATGCAACCGGAGGCAACGGACCCGAAGGTGGCGTTGCGATGGGCATCGTTGCCGAAGGTTTGGAAGGGGCGCGCATCGAGAACAAGGGCGCTATCCGTTCGACAGGCGGAAACGCTATCCAGCCATATGACGACTTAGACGCTGCGTCCGGTATCGGCCTGCTGGCCATTTCGGGAAACGGCAACGCAGAGGCCGTAAACAGCGGAACCATCGAAGCGACAGGCGGCAGCGCACCCGGAGCTTGGCCTTTGAGTGTCGCGACAACAGGCATTGGCGCTGTCGCCGGCGAAAGTGACGCCGTCATCGACAACAGCGGTTCAGTGACGGCAGTCGGCGGATCGATTGACGGATCGTCAGCGCGCTTGGGCGCTTACGCCCTGCGTGGCGTGAGCCAGTCAGGCGACGTGCGCATCAAGACGACGGGCAATGTGTCCGTTACCGCAGGCTCACTTAACAGCGGTGACGACTTTGATCCTGAGGCTCCAAGCGCCGCAATTTCCGCTGGGTCTTTGGCGGGCAACACAGACGTGCTCGTCGATGGTGCAACAGTCACGGCAACTGGTAAGAACGTTCACGGCATCGTCGTGTCCGGCGCGCAGAACAACGTCACGGTCACAGAAGGCGCGATGGTTACGGCAGAAGGCGGCTCAGCCATTATCGACCGTGAGGTCTTCACGCTGGTCGACGACGGCGAAGGCGGCATGACGGCCCGTTCCGCCAACAGCACCACCGTCAGGATCGACGGCACGGTCGCAGGCGGCAACGGGACTGCGGTCTCCCTGGGCGGAGGCAGCGATACCTTCATCTACGAAGACGGGGCGTCTATCACGGGCATCGTCGACGGCGGCACCAACGCTGGCGGCGGCGCAGAAAGCGACGTGTTCGCGCTTGGCGGTTCCGCCTCGGGCAGCTTCGACATCGGCCAGGTAGACGGCAGCGGCGGTGCAGCCGAGGGCAAGCAGTTCATCAGCTTTGAGCGCTTCGAAAAACGCGATGCCGGGACTTTCGTCGTGACAGGCGTCAATGACGAGATCGACAACTTTGCCGTGCGCGGCGGGGCCTTGTTCGTGGAGGGTAATCTCGCGAGCGCCCATCTGCCCGTCTCGGGCGGAGCCGTCCTGGGCGGCAACGGCACTGTCGGCTCCATCGACGCGCTGCTCGGCTCGACGGTGGCTCCCGGAACTCCGGGCAGCTTCGGCACCCTGACCACGGTGGACGACGCGACCTTCCGGCAAGGCAGCATCTTCCAGGTCGCGCTCGACGAGACGGGCAAGACCGAC
>CAKTFL010000405.1 GCA_934555855.1 uncultured Sphingomonas sp.
CACGCCGATACGCGCGAGCATCAGCTGGGTGAAGTTCTGCGCGAGGCCGCACAGCGCTGTCATCGCGCTCCAGATCCTCGTTGAAGCCCGACTTCGAACTCGTGTATGCCGCACGCGACAGGCTCGGATCGTTCAGACGGATGGACGCCTCAACCGGGTCCTCGTCACTGCGCGAGCCCTTGCCGATAAGTGTCTCGTTGGTACGAGCGCTTTCGTTGTTCGGCTCGTCGTCCTTGGCTTCCAGCTTCTTGATCGCGTCGCTGGTGGAGGTAGGCTTGGTCGTCATGGCACTTCTCCTTCTACTTAACGAACTCGGCTGCAATGCGAGGCGGAATGCCAAGTTCAACGAACGCTTTCACGTTCTTGGCCCCCGCAACCTGCTTGGACAACTCCCGCGCGTGACGGGGAACCATGCCCAGCTCGGTTAGACGCTTCCGCCCAGCCGATGTGTCCGTAGCCGCTACTTGGCGAGCGACAACTTCTTTTGCGAGGGCTGGCGTAACCCCTACTTCAACCAGCCGTTTAACCGTAGTGGGCATTGCTCAACCTCACTTGCAAGTTACACAGCGACGACACGGACGCGGCTAATGGTCGGATTGCCACCAGCCGTTGTCCCGAGCCCGCCGTTCTGCTGGAGATACAACCACAGCTCGGGCCCGGTCGCGGTGAAGCTGAACGTCGCTCGGTATTCCCGAGGCTGAGGATCGGTCGGCAGGAGTTCTGCGCGGTAGTTGTTCGAGCCGTCTAGCCCGCCGAGAGAGGAGCCAACGTTAAGCTGCTGACCGCCCGCCTGGATAGCCGTGTCGCATCCAACCGGGATCTGGATTTCCATGCTGTAGGATACGCCGGTTGTCAGAGGCTGTCGTGCAGCAAGGTTCATGCGTAGCTGAGGCCGTGTTGCAGACTTATTACCCCGGAGCACGCCGTCATTGTCCAGGATCGGCAACTCCGTCTCATCGTCATACCGCTGATAGTCGGGATAAAGAGCGATAGCGAGCGGAGTAGCCACGCCACGATGGGTACTGTTCGTAACCGCCGACTGGAACACTTCGTCATAAATCAGCCGGAACGAGGCTGTGTCGAAGTTGCTGTCGATGATCGTTCCGACGGGAAGCGCCCCGCGTGCCGGCACTGTCGTTGCATTCGCGCTCGCAGGCGATCCTCCGCCAACCGCAGTCACCGTGCCGCTGTGGCTGGTTCCGGTATCGGCAAGCGCCAGTAGGTACTCCGCTACAGTGGCACCGGAGATCGCCGCGCCATCGCGAGTATGCTGCTTGTTGAAGCCCGCGGTGACGTTGCCGGTCCAGTAGCCCGCGCCGAGCTGGACGCTGGTATCCTGCGAGATGTCGAGCGGTGAGGTGGCTTCCTTAAAGTACGGACCGGGCCACAGCGGGAACACCCGCTGCTGGAGCTTGGGCGCGATCGTGTTGACCGGCGTTCCGCTGGCGGTCGCGATAGGCGTGACCTTCCACTTCTCGGCCTTCGAATCGGCCGTACCCTGCGCATAGGACACGTCCTGATGCGAGAAGTTGACGGTCCACCCCGATTTGCCGGACGCGCTGATGAAGCGCATCCGCATGTAGGTGGCGGCGGGAGTGAGGCCGGTTATGGTGCCGGCGATCGGCTGCGCGGGTCGCTTGAGCGGGTAGTCGATGCCGTCCAGGCCGAACTCGAAGTCGACGCCGGTCAGCGGCTCGGCGTTGCCGCCGATGTTGGTGAAGTCGTAGGGGAAGCCGTCGGCCGTAGGCGCGCCGATGTAGAGCCCCTGCTTCGACGGCTGCGGGTTGACGATGTCCGGCACGCCGGTGCGGAGCGCGACGCTGCTGCGCGCGAGCGCGGCGAGGAAGTACGCCTTGTGGCGCGGTGCATAGAGCTCGAGCGGGTAGCCGTCGCGGCGGTGCGAGACGTAGAGCTGCCAGTAGGCGAGCGCCGCCGCGCGCGGGTTGGCCGTCGAGAAGTCGGAGCCGCCGCAGAGGATCTGCGCGCCATCCCACCCGTTCGGTCCGCCGCGGCCGTTGAGGATGTTGCCCATCTCGACGACGCCGGGGAAGCCGGCATTGTCCTCGTAATCGTAGGGGAACACGGCGCTGATGCGATCCCAGCCGCCGTCCCAGAAGCGGGCCTGCCCGTCCTGCTCGGGAAGCCAGGGCATACCGTGCCAGCCGTGGTTGCCGATATACTTGGCCTTGCCGAGAGCACGGTTCGCGGGCGTGACCCAACGGTTCTGGTGCGTGACGTTGCCCTCGATCAGGGCCGCCTTGGCGCGGAGGTCGACGTTCGCCGGGAACGCAGCCGTCAGCTTCTGCACGAACGGCTTATGGGCGCAGTTCTGTCCGGCGCCGCCGGCGTGGTAGTAGGTCAGCCCGTCCTCGGCTGCCCGTTCCATGCCTGCGACGTAATGCAGCGCGGTGTAGATCGAGCGGAAGAAGTACCGCGTGATCGCTGCCGAGTTGTCGGCGAGCGCACCCTCGCCCGCCGCATAGACCGATGCCTCGATGTCGTTCCACGGCACCGCATAGCCGCCGCTGCCGCCCGAGTAGCCGCCGTTGTTCGCCTTCTGGTCGAGCAGCGTGTTGGCATTGGTCGGCACC
>CAKTFL010000406.1 GCA_934555855.1 uncultured Sphingomonas sp.
GGAATATAACGAGGGCGCATGGGATCCCCAGCATTACCCTTGGAAGGGTTCCGGTATCATCATCCCGCGCTATGCCGAGCTGGAGTTCGTTCACTTCGAGAACTTCATTCTCGACGGCACTTGCACCTACAGCAACGAAATCGTGTACGACGAAAACGGGCAGCGCAAGAAGCACTCCATCAACTTGTCGCACAAAGGCTTTTCCGCAAGCGACTATACCGTGAAGCGGATCTACATGCGCGACGTTGTTATGCGCAACTGGCAGTCCGAAATCTACTACGCCGCTGGCAATGGCTTGCGGGAAGAGTACCTGGAAAACTGTGAATTTCGCGGTTCTCCGCAATGTGCGATGAATCCCGGCACGCCGGCAATCGGCATGTATATCAATGTCACTTGCGCCGACGCCTATCAGAACGAGGTCATGGGCGGCATGGGCAAGACCTTCCGGGGCGGCCTGTGGTCGAACCTCAAGACCGGCGGCGTGATGGGCGGTGCGGCAGGCGATGGTGCCGTGCATAGCGGCTATGGCTTCGCATATCCGTGGCGCGCCGCCACCGGAGCCGCGCCCTTCATCAACTTTCAAGACCTTCGCATCGAGAATTGCGGGCACATGAGCATGAGTTCGTATTGCAAAGGGCGTGTCTGGACCGTCAATTCGTCCATCACCCTGAACAATTACGGCAAGCTGGAAGACGTTGACCTGGACATTCAGGCCATGTGCGACGGCCCGAATGTCGGAGCGGCTCTGGCAATTGCCGGGCCGCTGTCGCGGACAGAGCAGGTATCCGGCGCTGATCCTGGCATCTTTTATCAGTTGCCCCGCAACATCAACATTCGGCTGAATGTCATGCGGACCCGCAAGGCGGAAGAAACCCCTGCGTATGGCGGCAATGGCAACACCTGCGCATGGGAAAGCGCGGTGGTGATGTACGGTGGCATGTTCGAACCCGACTCCGTCAAGATCACGATCGACGGCACCGCCAATGATGCGTTCACCCAAGTGAACGGCCTTGTCGGGGATACGCCACATATCGTGGTGCTGTCGTCGTTCAAGCGAGCGAACCCGAACCTCAATCCGCGCGGCCTGTCCTACTTGGAGGCCGAAGGGGAGCACCAGATCGCCGTCATGCCCGGCGACAACTCGATTGCGTTGGAGGGTTCGGAAGGGATCCGCCTGATCCGCATGGTCGGCTCGCGCGGGGTCGGTGCGGCGCTGCGCTCTTGGGACTGGCCCGAAGGAGCAGAGGTGTCCTTCAGCATCCGGGGCGCACCTGGCGCTAATGGTGTTGGAGATGGCCGCGTCGTTGCCGTGTTCAGCGCAACAGCGGCCCCGGAATACGTCGTGCCCGAGACGCGCTTGCTGGCGCACGCTGGCGACCGGATCACCTTCCGACGCGACAAGCATCGCGGGCGATGGGTCGAGGTGTCGTGCGAGACCAAGACCAAGGTGCGGTTCGCGGGCAGTGGCAACATCCCGGCTCAGCAAATCGCCGCAGGGACGACGGTCACCGTCGACTTTCCTCTCGCCGGTGTCCGGGCGTCAGCAAAACGGCGTGATGCAGTCGAGTGGGTCGAGCCGACGCCGGGACTCATCACCAGTGGAGCCGTGACCTCGGATGATCTTGTCCGCGTGTCAGTGACCAACAGCGGTATGGCGCCTGTTGCTCTTCCGGGCGGCCTCCGGCGGTTTCGCGTGTTGAACGGATATGCGCTGTGATTGACCGGTAACCGGCGCAGCCGACAGGCTCACCGGAACGGATGGTCGCGATCAGAACCGGCATGGGCGGGGACCGGTGGGTTCTCGCCCATGCTGCGTTAGGTGACAAAGCTTATGAGTTGGCGAACGCGCTGCCCGCAAGACGCGCGACACCGTCGCAGAAATGCCGCACGTGCCCGCGTTCAGCGCTTTGCGTGGCTCGAGTGCTCATGGCGTGCCACTCCGTCTCGGACAGACCTGCCATGAACTGCATGGCCCTCACCAGATCCGCTTCGTTCCGAGGATCGATGACCAGCCCATTGCCCAGATTGTCGACCAGCTCGTCCACCGCACCAGCGTTGTTCGACACGATCACGGGCGTTCCGGTCGCCAGCGCCTCGTTCACTACCAGACCAAATTGTTCTTCGGTACTGGCCAGGATCATGGCGAGCGACCGTGTCAACGCATCGGCGATAAAGGATGAAGGCTGTTGCCCCAGGAAGCGCGTGCGCGTCGCGATGCCGAGCGCCTCCGCCTGCTGCTGCAGTTCCGCAAGTAGCGGCCCGTAGCCGATGATGTGCAGTTCCCGTGCACCAGCCCCTGCGCTGTCCAGTTGGGCATAGGCGCGCAGCACCAGGCCGAGGTTCTTTTTGGGGACAAGCCGGGCGACGACAACGAAGGGCCGTGCGGCGAAGGACGTTGCGGGGGTCGCCGGCTCGATCGTCCGGTTGAAGCGGTCGGTATCGATCGTGTCGTACCCTTGCGCGATCGGCCGCTTGCCAAACCCGAGGAACGACAGATATTCAACCGAGCGCCGGCTGGCTACCAGCGCGCCGCTATACGGCAGCAGGTACAGCGCCTTGACGCATTCTCGCACCAGCCGGCGTGGATA
>CAKTFL010000407.1 GCA_934555855.1 uncultured Sphingomonas sp.
CCTCCTGCCCGATATACAGGTGGCAGAAGCCGCCGATCAGGCCGAGGCCATACAATTGCCCCGCCTTTTCCTCGAAGCGGCGGATAAGCAGCATGTCCTTGTAGAAACGGAGCAATTCGTCCTTGGACGCCTGGTAGGGTTGCGGCTCGGCCGGGCGCTCGCGGTTGACAATAGGCGGCTCTACGGCGGCACGGGCAGGAGATTTGGCCACGGGTGACGGACCTCGTTCAATCCGGAAAAGAAGGTGCGAGCCGTATAGGCCCGCTATCGAAAAGGGCAATTCCCCCCGCTCGTCGGCCACAAAGCGTCACGAACAACGGTTGCTCCAGGCGACGTGACGCTGCAAAGCCGCCACACATGGCCTCTTCCCCGCATCCGCTGACGATTGCCAACTTCCGCGCTTATTGGCTGTCCCGCCTGGCCGGCACGATCGCGATCAGCGCGCAGGCGATCATCATCGGGTGGCAGGTCTATAATCTCGCCCGCCAGGCTCGCGACATACCGGAGGCGGCGTTCCTGCTCGGCATGATCGGCGTGGCGCAGTTCGTGCCGCTGCTGCTGCTGACCCCGATCGTCGGACTGGTCGCGGACAGCGTCGACCGGCGCTGGATCGTGCGCGCCACAACGGCGCTGCTGCTGGTCACCGCCACCTTGCTGGGGTTCATGACCTATCTCGGCAACCTCAGCCTCCTGCCCCTGTTCGCGGCCGCGGTGATGGTCGGGGTCGCGCGCGCCTTTTCGGGGCCCGCTTATTCGGCGCTGGCCCCCAATCTGGTGCCGCGCGAAAGCCTGCCCACCGCCATCGCGGTCAGCTCCACCGCCTGGCAGTTCGGCACCATCGTCGGCCCCAGCTTCGGCGGCCTGATCTTTTCGCAATTCCCGCACGGCGCTTATCTGATCATCGCGGCGCTGTTCGCACTTGCGCTGGGCACGATGTTCCTGATCGGCCCTGTGCCGCAGCCGCCGGCCCAGACCGACCACCGTCCGCTCCAGCGCATCATCGACGGCTTTGCCTATGTCCGCCGCAACCGGCTGGTGCTGGCGACGATCACGCTGGACCTGTTCGCGGTGCTGCTTGCCGGCGCCACCGCGCTGCTGCCGGTGTTCGCGCGCGACATCCTGCATGTCGGATCGGACGGCCTCGGCGTGCTGGCGGCGGGCATGGGGATCGGGGCGAGCATCATGGCGCTGTGGTTCTCGTTCCGGCCGATGAAGACCAATGTCGGGGTCAAGATGCTGTGGGCGGTGATCGTGTTCGGCGCCGCGATCCTGACCTTCGGCCTGTCGCGTAACTTCGTCCTCAGCCTCGTCGCGCTGATCATCGCAGGCATGGCGGACATGGTGTCGGTCTATGTCCGCCAGTCGCTGATCCAGCTGCATACGCCCGACGCGATGCGGGGCCGGGTCAGCGCCGTGTCGCAGCTGACCATTTCCGCCTCCAACGAGCTGGGCGAAGCCGAGTCGGGGCTGCTCGCCTCGCTGTTCGGCCCGGTCGGGGCGGTGGTGTTCGGCGGTGTCGGGGCGATCCTGGTCACGATCGCCTGGTCGCGCCTGTTTCCGGAGCTGAAGCTTGCCAAGAGCTTCGATCAGCCCGACATCCCTTCTCCCGAACAGACCCACGGAGTTGCCCAGCCATGAAGGCCAACACGATTCTGGAAACGATCGGCCGGACGCCGCACATCCGCGTACAGCGCCTCTTCCCCGGCTCGGAAGTATGGATCAAGTCGGAACGCTCCAATCCGGGCGGCTCGATCAAGGATCGCATCGCGCTCGCGATGGTGGAGGCGGCGGAAGCATCCGGGGCGCTGAAGCCCGGCGGCACGATCGTGGAGCCGACCAGCGGCAATACCGGCATCGGCCTCGCCATGGTCGCGGCGGTCAAGGGCTACAAGCTGGTGCTGGTGATGCCCGAATCGATGTCGCTGGAACGCCGGCGCCTGATGCTGGCCTATGGCGCCACCTTCGACCTCACCCCCCGCGAAAAGGGCATGAAGGGCGCGATCGAGCGCGCGATGGAGATCGTCGACCAGACACCGGACGCGTGGCTCTGCCAGCAGTTCGAGAATCCCGCCAACATCGACGTCCATGTCCGCACCACCGCGCAGGAGATCCTCGAGGACTTCCGCGACTCGCCGATCGATGTCATCATCACGGGCGTCGGCACCGGCGGCCACATCACAGGCGTCGCCGAGACGCTGAAAAAGGAATGGCCGGAGCTGAAGGTGTTCGCGGTCGAACCCTCGGCCTCCCCCGTCATCTCGGGCGGCCAGCCCGGCCCGCATCCGATCCAGGGCATCGGCGCCGGCTTCATCCCGCGCAATCTCCACACCGACGCGATCGACGGCACGATCGAGGTGGACGCGAACGTCGCGAAAGACATGGCCCGGCGCGCCGCGCGTGAGGAAGGGATGCTGGTCGGCATCAGCTCGGGCGCGACCCTGGCGGCGATCCTTCAGAAGCTGCCCGACCTGCCCGATGGCGTGCGCGTGCTCGGCTTCAACTACGACACCGGCGAGCGCTACCTCTCGGTGCCGGATTTCCTGCCGGAAAGCTGACCCGCGCACATCGCCATACAGCTTTCAGG
>CAKTFL010000408.1 GCA_934555855.1 uncultured Sphingomonas sp.
GCCTCACCCTTCCCGCCCTTGTCGCCGCTCAGGACGTCAACAAGCCGCGCTATGGCGGCTGGGGGCTGGAGCTTGGCGACATGGACCGCTCGGTAAAACCCGGCGACGATTTCTACGCCTATGCCGAAGGGACGTGGCTGAAGGATCACCCGATCGCGGCGGACAAGGTCGGCGCCGGCTATAATTACGACCTGCCCGACGAGATCGAGGCGCAGGTGCGCGCGATCGTCGAGCAGGCCGCGGCCAATCCTTCCGCCCCCGGCGCGCGCCAGGTCGGCGACTTCTATGCCGCCTGGATGGACGAGTCGGGGGTTGAACGGCGCGGACTCGCCCCGCTCAGGCCGTGGCTCGCGACCATCGACGCGATCCGCACCAGGCCGCAACTCGTCCAGCTGATGATGAAGCCGGGCTACGCCGCGCCCGTCAACATCGGCATCCAGGCCGATCAGGACGACCCCACCCGCTACACCGCCGCCGCCGGCCAGGCGCGGCTGGGGCTGCCCACGCGCGATTATTACCTGCTGACCGGCGAGAAGTATGACGCGATCCGCGCCGCCTATCGCGCCTATCTGACCCGGATCCAGACGCTGGCCGGCATTCCCGACGCCGCTGCCCGGACCGACCGGATTGTCGCGCTGGAGACCCGCTTGTCGCAGGATCAGTGGACGCCAGAGCGCCGCCGCGATCCTGTCGCCACCCACAATCCGATGACCCGCGCACAGCTGACGGCGCTCGCGCCCGAGTTCGACTGGACGCCGACGCTCGCCTCGATGGGGCTGGGCGCGGCCAAGATGGTGGACGTGGCGGAGACCACGGCCATCACCGCGGCAGGCAAGCGACTGGCCGACGTGCCGCTGTCCACGTGGAAGGAGTGGATGACCGCCCGCTTCATCAGCGACCATGCCGCCTACCTGCCCCATGCCTTCGACCAGGCGAATTTCGATTTCTATTCGAAGACGATGCGCGACGTGCCGGAGCAGCGCGCGCGCTGGAAACGAGGCGTGGCGCTGATCGACGGCGCGCTGGGCGAGGCGGTGGGCGCGATCTACGTCCAGCAGCACTGGTCGCGCGATACCCAGGCCAAGGCGGACGAGTTGGTCAACGACGTGCGCGCCGCCTACAAGGACAAGATCGATGGCGCCACCTGGATGGACGCACCGACCCGCAAGGCGGCCCTCGCCAAGCTCGCCACCTTCGACCCGCGCGTCGGCCACCCGGCCAAGTGGATCGATTATTCCCAGCTGAAGGTCAGCCGTACCGACCCGCTCGGCAACGCGATCGCGTCGGGCGCCTTCGACTGGCAGCTCCAGCTCAAGCGGTTTCCCGATCCGGTCGATCGCGGCCTGTGGATGATGACACCCCAGACGGTGAACGCTTATTACGACCCGACGCTGAACCAGATCACCCTGCCGGCCGGCATCCTGCAACCGCCCTTTTTCGACGCCCATGCCGATCCGGCGGTCAATTATGCGGAAACCGGCGCGACAACGATCGGTCACGAGATGGGCCACGGCTTCGACGATCAGGGCCGCCAATATGATGACAAGGGCCGCTTGCGCGACTGGTGGACCGCGCAGACCGCGGCCAAGTACAAGGTACAGGCCGACCGGCTGGCCGATCAGTTCGACCGCTACGAGCCCATTCCCGGCGTCCGCATCAAGGGCCGCCTGACGCTCGGCGAGAACTTGGCGGATCTCGGCGGATTGGAAACCGCCTATGCAGCCTATCGCCGCTACGTGGCGCGCCATGGCGAGCCGCCCGTGCTGGACGGCATGACCGGCGACCAGCGCTTCTTCCTCGCCTATGCACAGGCGTGGCAGGGCAAGGTGCGCGAAGGTGCGGAGCGGGCGCGGCTGCTGTCCGATCCGCACAGCCCGGACAAGTATCGGGTGAACGGCATCGTCCGCAATTTCGGCCCATGGTACGCGGCGTTCGGCGTCAAGCCGGGTGACGCGATGTACCTGTCGCCGGAACAGAGAGTATCGGTCTGGGGCGTGGCGGATGCGGCCCCGGCCAAGGTAGCCGCACGCTAGAAACGATGCCGCCCACCGACAGTGCTCCCGCCTTCGCGGGAGCACTGTTGATCAAGCCGGGGAACAGGACAGCGCCCCGCCTAGACCGGTTTCCGATCAGGCTGGATCATCGACACGGAGGTGATTTCGGCTGCGTGCAAGGCGGGAGGAGGGAGCGATGCCGCAGCATCGTGACCGACGAGGAACGCCGCAGCGGGCCGAAAGCGCCCCGCCGCGAAGCACGCCCGAAGGGCGATAACGGTGGTGCAACATGGTCGGAAAGCGCTCTGAACCCTCGACCATCGTGCGCCGAGCGCCTACATCGCCCGCGATGGTCCCCGACCCTCTTCCCACACTTCAGCGCGTTTTCGGCTTTCCGGCGTTTCGCGGTGTCCAGGCCGATGTCGTCGGGCGCGTCCTGGCCGGCGAGCGGACGCTGCGCAGCTGGCGCGAGGGGCGGGCGGCGGCGTTCGACGGCTATGACGCCAAGGCGGAGGCGCTGGCGCTGCTGGCGGCGGCGGGCGCGCCGGTGGACAACCTCCTGGTGATGGAGCCGGTC
>CAKTFL010000409.1 GCA_934555855.1 uncultured Sphingomonas sp.
CATCGATCCCTGGTCGCGCCTGCTCCGCCACAACCCGGCGATCGAAGCTTACCAAGCGTATCAGGCAACGCAGCGGGCCGGGAAGTAACCCCGGCGTTATTGCGGCGGGAGGGTGAGCGACCGGACGACCCGCGTGGCGATGGGCTCGTCGAAGCGGCAGGCCGTCACCCCCTCCTCGCTCCATATCACGGTCGCCGCGATCGGCGCGCTGCCGGACAGGCGCAACCACAGGCGCGTCCCCGCCGCCAGATCCGCCTCGCAATCTAGCCGGCATCCAAAGGTGGACAGGTTCCGAAGCCCCGCGGCGAGCGGTGGCTCGCCGGGATCGCGGGGCGAGACTCTGGTAAGGCTGACCGGATGACACCGTTCGCGGCGAAAACCGACCGCCGCGGGTTGAACCTTGCGATAAGAGGAAAGCCGGGTTGCCATGTGTGCGCCTCGCTGCCTCGATCGCAGCTTAAGTTAGTGGTGCCCAACATCGGCTCAGTCGGGCCGGCGCACCATGGACCAGAAGCGCGGCCCACCGCGCGGCACGCACCATTCATCCGTTACGGTGAAGCCAAGCCGCGCATAGAAGCCCAAATTGCTCTCGGTCGCGGTCTCCAGATAGCAGGGCAGCCGCCCCGCCACCCGCGCAAGACCCGCCTGCACCGCCGCCGCGCCAAGCCCGCTGCCCTGCCGGTCCGGGTCGCAGCCGGCGATGTGCAGATACCAGAAAGCGCCCCGCGGCATGTGACCCGCGATCGAGTCGGACAGGGCCAGCGCCCGGCGGAGCGCCGTGCCGAAGGCGGCGAGCATCGGCGCGGCCTGGCGCAGCATTTCGGCGCGGGACGTATGCACCTGGCCCGGCCCGCGCCACAAGGTCGCGGCCTCGCCGCCCGCCGTCGTCAGCCGCAAGCCGGCGAGCGCGTCGCTGTCGAACAACAGCCCGAACAGGCGCGGCATCCGCCGGGCGCGCTGCACCGGGTCAGGGAAGATGAAGCTCATTGCCGGATCGTTGGCAAAGGCGCGGGACAGCATCGCGATCACCCGCGCGCGGTCCTGCCGGCCGGCGGTAAGGATCGGTGGAAAGGCCGGTCATGCGCCACCGGTTCGCTCAGCCTCCGATCCGGCAAGTTGAAGCATCGGCATCGGCCACCCTTCGCCCTCTTGTGCTCTCGCGAAAGGCGGGCGCCCGGCCCGGACCCCCGCCTTCGCGGAGGTACAAAGGGGGGCAAGGGATTGGCCAGATTGATTGATCAGGCTCCAGCAGCCCGGACCAGCCTGGGAGGCGGCCCCCTAAGGAAACGGACGCCAATCGCTCGGCGCCCGTCCTCATTTCCGGTTGCGGCGGCGGATCAGGCCGCGTCGCCCGCCTTCTTCTTTTCGGCATAAACGCGGATCGGTTCCTTGCGGCCCTCCACCACGTCCTTGTCGATCATCACTTCATCGACGCCGTCCATGCCCGGCAGGTCGAACATGGTGTCGAGCAGAATGCCTTCCAGGATCGAGCGAAGCCCGCGCGCGCCCGTCTTGCGCTCGATCCCCTTGCGGGCGACCGACACCAGCGCATCGTCGGTAAAGCCGAGATGGACCTGCTCCATGTCGAACAGCTTCTGGTACTGCTTGACCAGCGCGTTCTTCGGCTCCTTCAGGATCTTGACCAGCGCCTCGACGTCCAGGTCCTCCAGCGTCGCGATCACCGGCAGACGACCGACGAATTCGGGGATCAAGCCAAACTTCAGCAGATCCTCCGGCTCGGTCTGGCGCAGCACCTCGCCGGTCCGCTTCTCCTCGGGAGCCGCGACATACGCACCGAAACCGATCGACTTGCCCTGGAGGCGGTCGCCGATGATCTTCTCCAGCCCGCTGAATGCACCGCCGCAGATGAACAGGATGTTGGTCGTATCGACCTGCAGGAACTCCTGCTGCGGATGCTTGCGCCCGCCCTGCGGAGGCACGGAGGCAGTGGTGCCTTCCATCAGCTTAAGCAGCGCCTGCTGCACGCCCTCGCCCGACACGTCGCGGGTGATCGACGGGTTCTCCGCCTTGCGGCTGATCTTGTCGATCTCGTCGATATAGACGATGCCGCGCTGCGCCCGCTCGACGTTGTAATCCGACGCCTGGAGCAGCTTCAGGATGATGTTCTCGACATCCTCGCCGACATAGCCGGCCTCGGTCAGCGTCGTCGCGTCCGCCATGGTGAACGGCACGTCGAGGATGCGGGCCAGCGTCTGCGCGAGAAGCGTCTTGCCGCAGCCGGTCGGGCCGACGAGCAGGATGTTGCTCTTCGCCAGCTCGACGTCAGCGCCCTTCTGGCCGTGGTTCAGGCGCTTGTAGTGGTTGTGCACCGCCACCGACAGCACGCGCTTGGCCTGCTTCTGGCCGATCACGTAATCGTCCAGGACGTTGCAGATCTCCTGCGGGGTCGGCACGCCGCCGTCCTTCTTGGAGACCAGCGCCGACTTGGTCTCCTCGCGGATGATGTCATTGCACAGCTCCACGCACTCGTCGCAGATGAACACGGTCGGGCCGGCGATCAGCTTGCGCACCTCGTGCTGCGACTTGCCGCAGAACGAGCAGTAGAGGGT
>CAKTFL010000410.1 GCA_934555855.1 uncultured Sphingomonas sp.
TCCATACGCCGGACAAAAAGAAGGGGCGGCTTCCGCAAGGAAGCCGCCCCGTTTTGTTTGCGATGTCGCTCGGATCAGAAGTCGACCCGGGCTCCCACGCGGATGTAGCGGCCCTGGATATTCGCACCGGCCCAGGCCGGGTTGTACTGGCCGATGCTGTATGCCGCGCTGGGATCGAACGGCGCGTCAATATCCAGAACGTTGAGGATGTTGGTGTACAACGTGAAGCGATCGGAAACCCTGTAGCTCGCCGACAGGTCGACGTTCCAGGTTTCCGGCCCCTTGCAGAGCACGGGGGTGATACCGTCCTGATAGGTCACGACGGACTTGCCGATGCTGGCGAGACAGTCACCCTTTACGCCGTCATAGTCGATCGACGCCAAGTCGTAGCCGCTGGTGTAGTAGGCGGTCGCCGAAATGGTGGCATCGCCGAACGCCAGCGTGTTCTGCCAGCTGCCGCGCCACTTGGGCGAACCGGAGCAGGAGGTCACGTCACAGGGGCTGAGCGTGCCTTCGTAGCGCTGGGTGTTGCCCGTCTCCGTGGTGCGCTCGAACTTGATCAGATAAGTCGCTTCGAACGAGCTGGTCAGCGTGATGCCGTCGGTAAGCGGCAGCGACACGTTGGCACCGATGTCGATACCCGAGACCCGCTGCGAGTCACCGTTCTGGAACGAGGACTCGATGAAGCCGAGCTGCGGCAGCGCGTTGGGGAAGTCGTTGTCGGCGATGCCCGGACGAACCGTGATGCCAGGCACGTTCACCACGCCGTTGTTGGCGTAATACTGCTCGAACACGCCGGTGTCGTCGGCGGCGCCGATGATGCCGTTGATCGCGATATTGAAGTAATCGACAGTCAGGCTGACGCGACGGATCGGCTCAAGGATGATGCCCGCCGTCCAGCTGGTCGATTTCTCGGGATCCAGAGACGGATTGCCGGTCGTGGTCGGACCCACCGAGAACTGGCCGGTGGAATAGGCGTTGCCGCCGTGCGCCGCAATGAATGCGGCCTGTGCGGGATCCTGCGGATCCAGCTGGCGGGTGATGTAACCGGTGGTCGGCAGGCCGAACGCTTCGTTGAAGCTCGGAATGCGGAAACCCTTAGAATAGGTACCGCGAATCGCCGCCTGCGGGATCGGGGTGAACTTCGCGCCGATCTTCGGCGAGAAGTTCTTCTGGCCCGACGAATAGTCGTCGTAGCGGCCCGATCCGTTGATCTCAAGCTGCTCGAAGATGGGAGCGTTGATCTCGAAGAAGCCCGACCGAACGTTGCGGCTGCCGATCGCACCCACCGAGTTCACGCCGTAATAACGATCGAACGGGTTGGATTCATTCGCCGGGTTGGCGCTCGGGTTGTTGATCGACTCATGCCGATAGGCGACGCCGACCGCCGCCTGCAGCGGACCACCCGGCAACTGGATAATGTCCTTGGCGATCGTCGCCGACGCCTGCCACAGGTCCGAGTTCGAGCGAGTTTCGTTAAGCGGCGCGATGTAGTCGCGGATTTCCTGGGAGTTCAGCTCGGGATTGACGAAGTTGTAGGTCCCGCGTGCCACCACGTCCATGATCCTCTGCGGGATCAGGTAGTTGGCCTGGCGGATGTCGAGCTGCACGTTGGATGCGGTGACATCTGCCGTATACCGCCAGTCGTCGCCAAACGAACCCGAGATGCCGATGACGCCACGCAGCGCACGCGCCTTCGACTCGATCTCACGCGGGCGATCGTACAGCGACAGGATCTGCGCGCGCTGGCCGGTGGCCGCAAACGGGTTGTTCGGGTTCAGCGTGCCGTTGGTGGCGTTGCAACCCGTGTTCAGCATCGTGGTCGAACCCACTCCGCCTGCGCAGACGTAGACCGGCAGGAACAGCGGGTTGAGCAGAACCGTGCCCGGCGGCGTGGTCTGGTTGTTGAAGCCGAGCGGCGTAAGCTGCGTCTGCGTGCGCGTCTGGTAGTAGTTGGCGATCGCATAGAACTCGGCGCGGTCACCGACCTTGGCGGTGAAGCGTCCGGCGAAGCCAAGCCGTTCCTGATCGGGCAGCAGCTGCGCATACTGGTTGCGGAAGTCCTGCTGGCACTGCACCGAGCCTGCGGTTGCCGAAGCGGCGGTCGGCACGTTGACCGCAACCAGATCGCGGCAGCCGGCGGCGGCGTTGATCAGGTTGTAGCGGCCGGTGCCCGCGCCGGTGTCGCTGACCGGACGCGCTACGGGAACGGTGGTCGACAGAAGACCGTTGAACGTACCGTTGGCGTTGAAGCCGTTGCGAATGCCGTTGGGGCGGCAGGTAACGGTGCCCGCCGCGATCGCGGTCTGCGTCACCGCACCCGCGTCGTTGCGGATTTCCGGACGGCCGATCGAGGGGGCGCACTGGCTGCTGAAGTCGGCAGTGTTGAACGGGAACCCGCGGTCGCGCGCGAAAAGCGCCTCGTTGCGCTGGTATTCGCCGTTGACGTAGAAGTTGAAGCCCTGCTCGTCGAGGTCGCCATACCCCAGCGTCAGGTCGATGCGCTGCTCCGCAGCGTCCCCTCGCTCCGAGATGCCAGCCGAACCGTTGGCATGGATG
>CAKTFL010000411.1 GCA_934555855.1 uncultured Sphingomonas sp.
GTCCAGGTCGAGGTCGAGGTCATCGCTCGCCAGCCAGCGATCAATCACCTGGGTGCGGGCATGGATCGCCTCGGTCACGCTCTCGGGCGCGGGGCCGCCATTGGCAATGTTGTACTTGATCCCGAAATCCTCGTCGGGACCGCCGGGATTGTGGCTGGCCGACAGGACCAGTCCGCCGATCGCGCCACGCTTGCGGATCAGGTTGCTGGCGGCCGGAGTGGACAAAAGCCCGCCGCGTCCGACTACCACCCGGCCGAAGCCGGCTGCCGCGGCCATGCGGATCGCCTTCTGGATCACCTCGCGATTCAGGAAGCGCCCGTCGCCGCCGATCACCAGCGTCGCTCCCGCCTTGCCCTCCACCACGTCGAACACGGACTGGATGAAGTTCTCGGCGTAATTCGGCTGCTGGAAGACGCGAACCTTCTTTCGCAGGCCCGACGTGCCGGGTTTCTGGTCGAGATACGGCGTGGTCTGGTGAGTGACGATCATGCTTCCCCCCGGATCGATCGATAAAGGTCGGCGTAGCGACGGCCGCTAGTAGCCCAGGAAAAATCGGCGCGCATCCCGTTCTTCTGGAGCTGGCACCATTGTTCCGGTCGGGCATGGAGCCGGACCACCCGGCGCAGGGTGGCGATCAGCGTCTCCAGCGACACGTCGGAATGCTGGAAGCCGGTCGCAACCCCCGCGGCCAGCGCCGCCTCGTTGGCGTCGATCACCGTGTCGGCCAGGCCCCCCGTGCGCGCCACGACCGGCACGCAGCCATAACGCAGGCCGTACAGCTGGGTCAGCCCACATGGCTCGAACCGTGAGGGAATCAGGATGGCGTCGGCGCCGCCCTGGAGCAGGTGGGACATGGGTTCGTCATAACCGATGCGGACGCCGATGCGGCCGGGATGCCGCGCCTGAGCCTCCAGGAACGCATTTTCCAGCCCGGCATCGCCCGAGCCGAGCAGGGCGAGGCGACCGCCCATCGCGACCAGCTCGTCCAGCGTCCAGGCGAGGACGTCCATGCCCTTTTGCCAGGTCAGGCGGCTGACCACCGTGAACAGCGGGCCGTCACCGGCGTCCAAGCCGAACGCCTGTTCGACCGCACGCTTGTTGCGAAGGCGGCGGGCCATCGTCCGCGACGTGAAGGGGGCGGGCAGGGCCGCGTCGCTTTCGGGGTTCCAGATCGCAGTATCTATGCCGTTGACGATGCCTGTCACCCGGCCGCGATGGGCTGAGATCAGGCCTTCCAGCCCCATGCCGAACCGGCCGTCGCGTATCTCCTGCGCGTAGGTCGGGGACACGGTGGTGATCCAGTCTGCCGTTTCCAGCCCGGCCTTCAGAAAGCCGATGCCGCCATAGTATTCGATCCCGTCGATCGCGAACGCCTCGTCGGGCAGGCCGAGTTCGGGAAAGATCTCCGCACCGAACCGGCCCTGAAACGCGATGTTGTGGATCGTGACCACGCTGGCGGCGGAGGTGCCGGGGCCGGGCGCGAAGCGGAGATAGGCGGGCGTCATCGCTGACTGCCAATCATGAGCATGGACCAGGTCGTAGGACAGGCACGGCACCGCGCCCGACGCAATGTCGGCCGCCGCTCGCGAGAACGCGGCGAAGCGGCGCCAGTCGTCGGGCTGGTCGTAGATGCCGCCCTCGCGCGCGAACAGCTCGGGTGCGTCGAGGACCAGCAGCGGATGATCCCCCAGCCGCGCCGACAACAGGCGAGCGGCGACGCCCAGCAGGTCAGGCCATTGATGGACCACCCGGGCGCGCTTCACCGCGTCCGCCAGCGCCGGATAGCCGGGCAGCAGCGTGGTCAGCTCGACACCGTGCGGCGCGAGCGCGCCGGGCAATGCGCCCACCACGTCCGCCAATCCGCCGGTCTTGATCAGCGGAAACGCCTCGGAGGCGACCGAAAGGACCTTCACGTCGCCAGCCGGTCGATCATCGGTTGGGTGATCAGCACGACGCCCTTGTCGGTGCGCCGAAACCGGGCCGCATCCAGCTCGGGATCGTCGCCCACGACCAGCCCGTCCGGGATTACCACGCCGCGATCAATCACCACTCTCCGCAGCCGCGCGCCGCGGCCGATCTTGCAATAGGGTAGCACTACCGCCTCGTCGAGCATCGCGAAACTGTGCGAGCGCACCCCCGTCGACAGCAGCGAGCGATGGATGGACGAGCCCGAGATGATGCAGTTGCCCGACACCAGGCTCGCTATCGCCGATCCGCGCCGCCCGTCTATGTCATGGACGAACTTCGCCGGCGGCGTGATCTCCGCATGGGTCCATAGCGGCCATTCGCGGTCGTACAGGTCCAGCTCGGGCAATACGTCGGTCAGGTCGATATTGGCTTCCCAATAGGCATCGACGGTGCCGACGTCGCGCCAATATGCTTTTGGCTCGTCGTTCGACCGGACGCAGCTGGCCGAGAAGCGATGCGCCTGGGCGCGGCCGTTCTTGACCAGATAGGGGATGATGTCCTTGCCGAAATCGCGGGCCGAATTGGGGTCGGCGGCATCGCGACGCAGCTCCTCGA
>CAKTFL010000412.1 GCA_934555855.1 uncultured Sphingomonas sp.
CTATCCCTTCCAGTTCGTTTTCGTGAACTTCGCGCTGTCGATGGCGATCGCCCTGAACCTGTTCGCGCTGTGGCTGCGGCTGGCGCGGCTGGGGCGGCTGGGGCTGCGTGCCGCCATCTTCGTGCCGCTGTCGTGCATCCTGTGGGTGTGCCACACATTCGGCTGGGGTGTTTTGGGCGTTCTCGCCTTTTCGGGGGAGATGATCCGCCAGCACGACCGGATGCGGCGGCGCGGCTGGCGCGGCTGGGCGGAGGCGTGGATCCGGGCGGGAATCGGCTGCCTGCCGCTCGCTCCGCCGGTGCTGCTGATGATCTTCTGGCGGTCGGGCGAGCATGTCACCGGCCAGACGGCCGACTGGTTCAACTGGCGCGCCAAGACTAACTGGATGACCATGGTCCTGCGGGATCGATGGATGACGTTCGACTTCGCCTCCGTCACGGTGCTGTTCCTGATCCTGTTCAAGGGCGTGCGCGACGAGCGGGTCGAATATTCGCGCCAGCTGGGTTTGTCGGCGGCATTCCTGTTCGCGGTGTTCATCCTGTTGCCGCGGATCGTGTTCGGCAGCGCCTATGCCGACATGCGCCTTGCCCCGTTCGCGCTCGCCATCCTGCTGATCGCGCTGCGGCCGAAGCCCGGACTGTCGCTGCGCGGCGCGGCGACGCTGGCCGCGCTCGGCCTGGCGTTCGTTCTCGTCCGGCTCGGCGGCACGACGGCGAGCTATTACCTGTACGACCGCAGCTATAGCCGGGCGCTGACGGCGCTGGACAAGCTGCCGGAGCGGGCGCGCGTGGTCAGCTTTGTCGGCAGGCGCTGCCGTGACGACTGGGCCTATACCCGGCTGGAGCACGTCCCGGCGCTGCTGATGGAGCGCAAGCTCGCTTATTCCAACGACCAATGGTCGATGCCCGGCGCCCAGCTGCTCACCGCACGTTACCGGGCGGCGGGCGGTTTCGCCCATGATCCCTCTGAGGTGGTCACCGATCGCTATTGCCGGGGCAATTTCTGGCGGCCGATCAGCATGGCGCTGACCAACTTCCCCCGCAACGCGTTCGATTATGTCTGGCTGCTGGAGCCGCCCCCCTTCGATCCGTCGCTGCTGGCGGGCATGACGCCGATCTGGCGGGACGGGCGCAACATGCTGCTGCGGGTGGACGACCGCACCCAGCCCGAGCCGATGACGCTGGAGGATCTGGGCATTTACCTGCCGCGGCGAAAGGGTGTCAGCTCGCCCAGATAATCGCACTCCGCGGCCACCGCCTCCCGCTCGCGGTCGAGGAAATCGGCGACGGCGCGGCGGAAATTGGGGTCCGGCAGATAGTGCGCCGACCAGGTCGGGACGGGGGTGTAGCCGCGCGCGAGCTTGTGCTCGCCCTGCGCCCCCGCCTCCACGGTGGACAGGCCGCGAGCGATGGCGGCATCGATAGCCTGGTAATAGCATAGCTCGAAATGGAGGAACGGCACCTCCTCCACCGCGCCCCAATAGCGCCCGTACAGCGCGTCGCCGCCGATCAGGTTGAGCGCCCCCGCGATCGGCTGTCCGTCCCGCTCGGCGAGGATCAGCAGCACCCGGTCGCCCATCGTCTCTCCCAGTTCGGTGAAGAAGCGGCGGGTCAGATAGGGCTGTCCCCATTTGCGGCTGCCCGTGTCCTGGTAAAAGGCCCAGAACGCGTCCCAGTGGCGCGACATGATCTCCGCCCCGGTCAGGTGACGGATCGTCAGCCCATCGACCGCCGCCGCGCGCTCCTTGCGGATCGCCTTGCGCTTGCGGCTGGCAAGCTCGCCCAAAAAGGCGTCGAAATCGGCATAGCCGTGATTGCGCCAGTGGAACTGGGTGCCCTGACGAATCAGCCAGCCCGCCGCTTCGAACAACGGCAGCTGCGCCGGCTCGATAAAGGTGGCATGGCCGGAAGACAGGCCGTTCTGGTCGATCACCGCCTCCAGCGCGGCAATCAGCGCGGGTCCCTTGTCCGCCTCGCGCAGCAGCAGCCGAGGCCCGGGGACCGGGGAGAAGGGCGCCGCCACCTGAAGCTTGGGATAGTAATCGCCGCCCGCGCGCTGCCACGCATCGGCCCAGCCATGGTCGAAGACATATTCGCCCTGGCTGTGCGCCTTGATATAGGCCGGCGCGATCGCCGCAGGACGCCCATCCGCGCCTTCGACCACGATTGGCAGCGGCTGCCAGCCGGAACGGCTGCCGACGCTGCCGGAGGTCTCCAAGGCGGCGAGAAAGGCGTGGCCGACGAACGGGTTGCCCGATCCCGCGCACGCGTCCCAATCGGCGGCGGGTATCGACAGGACGCCGTCGGCCAGGCGAGCGGTGATGCTGGTCATGCCCGGCCGATATAGGTCAGTGTTGCCCGGCCGCTAAGGGCCGGCAGTTGATGCAATCGCCACGCCGTCCTGAATGCCGGGGTGGAACCATCGGTCAGCCGACCTCCACGATCGCATCGACCTCCACAGCCGCGCCGAGCGGCAGGGCCGCGAC
>CAKTFL010000413.1 GCA_934555855.1 uncultured Sphingomonas sp.
GTCCGGATTTGCGTGGAGCAGGCGAGGGGCCGCGTGCCGGTCATCGCCGGCGCCGGGTCCAACGACACGCGCGTCGCCGTGGCCAACCTGCGTGCCGCGAAGGAGGCTGGAGCCGACGCCGCGTTGATGGTGCCACCTTATTACAACCGTCCAGGGCAGGAGGGCATCTTCCAGCACTTCGCCGCGCTGGCGGCCGACACCCCGCTGCCGATCATCCTTTACAACGTGCCCACGCGCACCGTCACGGACATCCTGCCCGCGACCGTGGCGCGGATCGTGACGGCGTTCCCGAGTGTCTTTGTCGGGATCAAGGATGCGACCGGCGCGCTCGCCCGCGTGTCGCAGCACCGGGCGGCCTGTGGCGTAGATTTCATCCAGCTGTCGGGCAATGACGACGTGGCGCTCGGCTTTAACGCGATGGGCGGCACCGGCTGCATCTCGGTCACGGCGAATGTCGCGCCGGCGTTGTCGGCGGCGTTCCAGGCGGCTTGCCAGGCAGGCGACCGGGATCGCGCGCTGGCGCTTCAGGACCAGCTCTATCCGCTGCACGAGGCGCTGTTCACCGATGCATCGCCGGGTCCCGTCAAATATGCCCTGACCCGCGTCCGGCCGGGCTTTCCGGGCACGCTGCGCCTGCCGATGACTCCGGCCGGCGATGCGGCGCGTGCCGCCGTCGATGCCGCGCTTGCCCATGCCGGGCTGGCCTGACCGCCCGCGCGCGCCTACATCAGCCCGATGCGTCCAAAGCCCGCCACATTCGACAAAAAGAAGATCGTTGCCGAGAACCGCCGTGCGCGGTTCGATTATTCGATCGAGCAGACCTTCGAGGCCGGCATCGCGCTGACCGGCACGGAGGTGAAATCGCTGCGCTTCGGCGAGGGTTCGATCGCCGAATCCTACGCCGAGGTGAAGGACGAGCAGGTCTGGCTGGTCAACTCGAACATCCCCGAGTTCAGCCATGGCAACCGCTTTAATCACGAGCCAAAGCGGCCGCGCAAGCTGCTGCTCCACGAGCGCGAGATCAACAAAATGCACGGCGCCGTCGCGCGGGATGGGATGACCCTCGTGCCGCTGATGGTTTATTTCAACTCCCGCGGCCGGGCGAAGGTGGAGCTGGCGCTGGCAAAGGGCCGAAAGGCGCACGACAAGCGCGAGCACATCAAGGAACGCGAGTGGAAGAAGGAAGCGGGAAGGCTGCTGCGTGAGCGCGGCTGACACGGTGCTGACCTCGGGCATGGGGGGGCGGATCGGCAACTGGCTGCGCGGCCATGTTCCGACGCGCGAGTCGCTGGAGCGGAACTGGCTGCTGCGGCCGGTCGCTCACCGGGTGCTGCATCCCAGCCTGTGGCGCTTTCACCGTCGCTCGGTACCGCGCGGGGTAGGTCTCGGCATCGCGGTGGGCCTGTTGTGCCCGTTCGCGCACATGCCGCTCGCCGCGCTGCTGGCACTGCCTGTCCGCGCGAACCTGCCGATCGCAGTGGGGACGACGCTGGCCAACAATCCCGTCACGATCGGGCCGCTGCTCTGGGCCGCTTACCGCACTGGCCGCTGGGTGCTGCGCGCGGATGGCGACGTCACCGGCGGATCACTCGCCGGGCAGGTTCAGGCCCATGCCGGCTGGCTGCACTGGCTCGTCGCGCAGGGCGGCCCGGCGACGCTGGTCGGTCTGCTGGTGCTCGCCCCCGTGCTGGGCGCGCTCGGCTACGCGGCGGCGGCGCTGGTGTGGCGTGTCCGCATCGCGCGCAAATGGCGCAACCGTCGAAACGTTAAGGATAATTGACGAGGCGTGTCAGGCGAGTAGAACACGCCGGAGCCTGATTTCCGGGCACCAAGGATCATCGATGCGAAAGACCGTTCTCGCCGCTCTTCTGCTTACCTCCGCCGCCAGCCTCGTTCAGGCACAGACGACCGTTCCCGCCACCTCCGCTCCTGCTTCCGGCAAGCCGCAGCTGGGCGATTTCGGCGTCGATCTTGCCAACATGGACCGGTCGGTGAAGCCGGGCGACGACTTCTACATGTACGTCAACGGCAACTGGATGAAGCGGACTGAGATTCCGGCAGATAAGTCGAGCTGGGGCGGCTTCGGCATCCTGCGTGAGCTATCCGACCAGCGCACCCGCCAGATCGTCGAGGATGCCGCCCGCGCTCAGAACGCCCCCGGCAGCATCGGCGAGAAGATCGGGCTCACTTACTCGAGCTTCATGGACGAGCCGGCGATCGAGGCGAAGGGCGCCGCGCCGCTCAAGCCTTATCTCGCAGAGATCGATGCGATCCGCACACCTTCCGACGTCGCGCGCGCCTTTGGCCAGGCGCAGCGGCGCGGCATCGACTCGCCGATCGGGGCGGGGGTCGAGCAGGACCTGAAGGACAACACGATCTACGCTGCCTATGTCGGCCAGGGCGGGCTGGGGCTCCCGGACCGCGATTATTACTTGGTCGACAATCCCAAGTTCGCTGAGGCGCGGACCAAGTA
>CAKTFL010000414.1 GCA_934555855.1 uncultured Sphingomonas sp.
TACCGATGCTGCCCAGGCCGCGGCGCCCGCACCCGATGCGTCGCAGGCGCAGGGCGTGCCCAACCCCGATCCCGTTGATGCGACCGGAGCTGACATCGTTGTCACGGGCATCCGTTCGAGCCTCGCGAACGCGCAAAACCTGAAGCGCAATGCCGACACGGTGGTGGACGCCATCACCGCCGAGGATATCGGCGCCCTGCCGGACCGGTCGGTGCTGGAAGCACTGCAGCGCGTGCCGGGCGTCGCGATCACCCGCTTCGCGGCATCGGACGATCCCGACCGTTTCTCCGCCGAGGGATCGGGCGTGGTGGTCCGCGGCCTCAACTTCGTGCGATCCGAATTCAACGGCCGCGACGCGTTCTCCGCCAACGGCGGTCGCTCGCTGGGTTTCCAGGACGTGGCGCCGGAGCTGGTCGGATCGGTCGAGGTGTTCAAGAACCTGACTGCCGACCAGATCGAGGGCGGCATCGCGGGTACGGTGAACCTCAACACCCGCCGGCCGTTCGACGACAAGGGGCAGGTGCTCTACATTTCGGGCGAGGCCAATTACGGCGATCTGGCCAAGCGTGCGGCGCCCGCGGTGTCGGCGCTGTATTCCAACCAGTGGAACACCGGGATCGGTCGCTTCGGCCTCTTGGGTTCGGTCGCCTACACCCAGCTGTTCCGCCGCGCTGACGGCACGCAGGTGACCAACTTCCAGGTGCGGCGTTCCGACGACGTGCCGCCGCCCGGCGGCAGCATCGCCATCATTCCCGGATTGCAGCCGGGCGTGAACTATTACGTCCCCATCGGCGCGAACTCGCGAACCCAGTATTTCGATCGTGAGCGCCTCGGCTTCTCGGCGGCAGCGCAGTTCGAGTCCACCGATGGAACGCTGCTGGCGACGGCCCAGTACCTGCGGTCGGACGCGCGACAGAAGAACGTCGAATACACTTATCAGACCGGCGCCGATCTTTCGGATCGGCAGACGCTGCCCGCGCCGGGCACGCAGTACCAGTTCGACGAGGATAACGTCTTCGAGCGGGGCATCATCACCGAGACGGACGGCTGGCGTTCGGCCAGTGCCGCCGTCCCGCTGAACGGGATGCAGCAGACGCTTGGCACGCGCGGCATCGACTCGCGTTCGGTGACCGACGACCACGGCGTCAACATCAAGTGGAACCCCACCGAGCGCCTCCAGATCAACCTGGATGGGCAATATGTGAAGTCCACCAGCCGCAACACCGACTTCACGATGGAGACGGCGACGTTCGGCAGCATCGACCTGGACCTGACGGGCGATCTGCCAGTGAACCGGGTGATCCTGCCGACGGATGCGCCGTTCAGCAGCTATCTGGACCCGAGTTCGACCTTCTATCGCAGCGCGATGGATCACATCGACGAGAGCGATGGTGAAGAATGGGCATTCCGCGCGGACGTCGCCTACGACCTGTCGGACAGTGACGATTCGTTCCTGAAGCGCGTCAAGTTCGGCGCCCGCTACTCCGACCGCGACCAGACGGTCCGCAACAGCGCATACAATTGGGGTGTGTTGAGCGAGACGTGGGCGGGCAATGCCGGCGGTCCGGTGTTCCTGAACGAGTACGATCAGACCAATATCGCACCGTTCTACTTTCCTGACTTCTTCCGTGGAAAGGTCGCCCAGCCGGTTGCGGCGCTTTACTGGCAAGGCAATATCGCGCGCAACTACGAGGAAACGGCAGCGCGCTTCATCGACATCAACAACACCTGGGTCGCGCAGGGCGGCCAGGCCGGATGGCGTCCGCTGGCGCAGCGCGGCAACGTGGTCGCGGGCACGCCCTACACCCAGGGAGAGGTCAGCACCAACTCGGAGGCGACCTATGCCGCTTACGGGCGGGTCGACTTCGGCCGCAGGGACATCTTCGGCGGGCTGGACATCGACGGAAACGTGGGCCTGCGGTACGTCCGCACGAAGAGCAACTCGCTGGGTTTCGTGCAGACGCCGACCAACGCGCAGATCCTGGGCGGGTCGGGCAGCCTGGCCGTGCTCTGCAACCCGCCGGCGCCGCCTCCGCCCGCGCCCGCGCCGAACCCCGCGGATCTGCCTGACATCTGCCGCAGCACGCCTGCCGAGCAGACGGCGATCCTCGCCTTTGCCAATGGTGCGTCCTACGCGGCGAACAGCAACCAGGACTATGATCACTGGTTGCCGACCGTCAATCTGAAGGTGGGGGTCACAAACGACCTTCTGTTCCGTTTCGCCTATTCGAAGGCTCTGTCGCGGCCCAGCTTCTCGCAGCTTGCGAATATCAACCTGATCGGTCAGGCGCCGGACGGGACCAGTCCCAACAACTCGTTCAACGGTTTCCAGATCGACACGCAAAGCAACCCGAACCTGCGTCCGGTCGAGGCCGATCAGTTCGATCTGACCGCCGAATGGTATTTCGATACGGTAGGGTGTAGTTTTAGTTTTATGAGTGAAGACAGCTTAAGACAACATTGTAAGGTGGAG
>CAKTFL010000415.1 GCA_934555855.1 uncultured Sphingomonas sp.
GCCGGCAGCATCCCGGGCCACGCTCTCGCCCCCACGATCCGCGACGATCTTGAGGTCGGTCACCCGGCCGCCCTCGCCGACCAGACCGCTATAGGTCCGGTTCTCCGACGCGTTGGTCAGCACGACGCGACTGCCCGGGGCGGCCGCGACCAGCCCATAGGCGTCGAGCGTGTCCGACCAGCGCCAGCCGCGATGGTCGTCGGGCCCCTGATTCCACACGCGAAAGGCGGGCAGGACGAGCGATCCGTCGGGCGAGACATATTCCTGCGGCTTCGCTTCCCCCAGCTTGGTGGTGAAGAAGTCGGCGAGCGGCGGATAGGTGTAGGTGGCGGGATCGATCCGATCCGCAAATTCGCCATTGGCCCAGACATCGACCGGCAGCAGCGTCGCGGCGCCGCGACGCTGACGCGCCGGGGTCGGCGCGATGACCCTGACGTCGGCCGGCTTTGCCGGATCGATGCTGAACACCGTGCCGTCGCGTCCCGCCGAGGACAGGACCAGCAGGTCCCCCGAGCGGTCGACCGCCAGGTTCACGGCGTCCAGTGGCGCATCGGCGACGATCGACAGCCCCTGCACCTTCGACCAGCCATGAATGCGCTGGAAGAAGCGGTCGATGAAGTAGAGCTTGCCCTTCGCATCCACCGCCGCGCCGGCGATCGAGTAGAAGCCGTCCGCGAGCTTCTCCACCCCCGTCGACACGGGTACCGCCGACTGCGTCGCCGCCATGGCGGGCGCGGGCGGCACGTCGAGCCGGGCGAACTCGCGTTCGCGCACCTCCTGCCGGCGGGTCACGTCCTCCATAGTGTTGTCGAAGGCGTATTTGCTCGCGCGCGTGTAGGTGCCGCAGCCCTTTGCATCGCAGCTCGCAAAGCCGCTTTCGGCGTTCACATGCACGTTGCGGAAGCGGATATCGCCCGAATCGTACAGCCTCACCGCCGCATCCATCGGCTTGATCGAGCGGGTGACGCGATAGCCATGATAGTTGGCGAACAGGATGTTGCGCGAATGGCGGAACTCGGTGGAGATGGCATTGACGCCGTCCTGCACCTCCTGCTCCGTCTGCGGGGCCAGGAACTCCCAATTTTCGACATGGTCCAGCACGATCTCGGCACGGTAGTGATGCTCGGCCGACAGTTCGTAGACATGACCGGGCGTCTTCGTGTTCGACACGTAGAAGCCGGCGGAGGCGAGGGTGTTGGGCGACCACAGGGCGGCAAAGGTGCCGCCGCCGCCGTCGGTGACCCAGATGCTGGGATATTGCCCGTCGAAGCGCGCGCGGGGATCGCCGAAGCCGATCGGGCTGCCCTTGGTCAGCACGGTGCCGCCGCCACCCTGGATCTTGACGTCGTTCACCATCGACGCCTCGCCGGCGCGCCACAGCAGCGCCGTCGCGCGCGGGTTCACACCGCCGGTCCACAGGCCGAGGCCGGACACGATGGCGTTTCCGCCCCTCGCGCTCTCGACCAGCGCCTTGGGCCCGCCGACCCCCATATAGGCGGGCGTCTCGTCGGGCAGGTAGAGATGGGTCAGGCTGGGGTGGAGCGCGATCAGCACCGTGTCGGCGCGCAGCCGCAAGGTGTCGGTGACCCGATAGCGGCCGATGGGGAAGTACAGCACGCGATGCGTATCGATCGCGCGCTGGAGCGCGGCGGTGTCGTCGGTGGTGTCGTCGCCCTTGACGCCCAGGTCGCGGACATTGGCCCAGTCGCGGACGGGCGGCAGCGCCCGGATCGCGGGCTTGGGGCGTGCGGGCGCGCGGCCGAGCGGCGCCATCGTCACGTCGGTGGCATAGTCGCCGATCGTACCCAGTCCCGGCAGCTTCAGCCCGTAGGAGAAGTCGCTGACCCGGTAGCGCGCACCCGATCCCGCCACCGTCCGGCCGCTGTCGCGGAAGCGGGCGAAGACGGGCGTGTTGATGCCGACCGCATCGTCGAAGCCGATCTGGGTAAAGACGCTGTTTTCCGCCGAGATGAGCACGCCCGCCGTTGCGACATTCTCGAACCGGACCTGCTTGCCCCAGAGCGAATCGGAATAGCCGCGATCGATCTCGATCCCGACCGGGGTGTCGCGGATCGCGACGTTGACCAGCGTCAGGTCGACCTCATGCTCGCGGATCGCGGCGTCGCGCTGGCCCTGAAACTCCGAATCGATCAGCGTGAACTGCCAGGCGGGGGAGGTCTTTTCCGACATGATGCCGTAGCGGCCGCCGTAGAAGCGCAGGTCCTCGAACTCGTTGCCCGCCTGGTAGACGCCGGCCAGCCCCGATCCGATATGAAAATCGACATGGCGAAGGTAGCCGTGCTGCGCGACGCGGAACCGGACCGCGACCGCGCCCGCATTGCCCTCGCCGATCCGGAAATCGACGTTGGCCAGCGCCGAGTAGAAGGTGCTGGAGGTGGCATCGAAAATGGCGGGATCGAAGGGCACGCTGGTGGGCGGCGGCACGGGCGCCTTGCCGACACG
>CAKTFL010000416.1 GCA_934555855.1 uncultured Sphingomonas sp.
AACCTGCTCCCCGCCACCGTGCAGACCCTGGATGTCGTAGATGCCGCCCTTCTCGCGCGGCTGCTGCCGGGCGCGCTGCTCGTCAACGGCGGGCGCGGCGCGACGATGGTCGATGCCGATGTGCTCGCCGCACTCGAATCCGGTCAGCTGAGCGCCGCCGCGCTCGACGTGTTCCGGACCGAGCCGCTGCCGGCCGACGATCCCTACTGGTCGCGCGACGACGTGCTGGTCAGCCCGCATGTCGCCGCGCCGACGCATATCTCCACCTCGGTCGCGGTGATGGCGGAAAGCGTGCGTGCGTGGGAGCGTGGCGAAACGCCCGCGAACGTCGTCGATCCCGCCCGGGGCTACTGATCGGGCCATGGGGACGCACGTCGATCCCGCATATTGGAGCCGCCGCGCGCTGCTGGCGGGCATGAGCGGCACGGCGGCGTTGGCGCTTGCCGGCTGCGGGCCGGCGCGGCGCGGGCAGGCAAACACGCTTGTCGTTGGGCTGACTTATGACCTGGACACGCTGAACGTCTATTCGACAGGCTTTCTCGGCGATGTGGAGGCGGCCGTGGTGGAAGGCCTGCTCGCGCCCGACGAACATGCCCGCTACGTACCCGTCCTCGCCACTGAGGTGCCGACGCTCGCCAATGGCGGGATCCGCCTTACCGACGGGGGCAAAGGCATGACGATCACCTACAAGCTGCGCCCCGGCGTGCTGTGGCATGACGGGCGGCCCTTCACCTCCGCGGACGTGGAGTTCACCTGGCGGGCGGTAAAGAATCCCGCCTTTATCGCCGAATCCAAGGACGGCGCCGAGGAGATCGTGGTGATCGAGACACCCGACCCGCTCACCGTCATATGCCGCTACGCTCGCGTCAGCCCGACGTTCGCCACCACTCTGTTCACCTTCGGTATCCTGCCGCGTCATCTTCTCGAGGGCGTCGACCTCAACACCGCGTCTTATAACGAGCGGCCGATCGGCACTGGTCCGTTCCGCGTGACGGCGTTCAAGCGGGGCCAGTATGTGCTCACCGAACGGTTCCCCGGCTACTGGCGGCGCGATGCGCGCGGCCGACGTCTGCCTTATCTCGACCGGCTGATCTTCAAGATCATCCCCAATTCGAACACGCTGATGACTCAGATCCGCTCGGGCGAGCTCGATCTGGTGACACAAACGCCCTATGATCAGGCCAAGCAGATGCGCGGCATGGCGGGTGTGGAGCTGCTGCGCTCGCCTCTGCTGTCGTGGCAGCATCTCGACTTTAACATGCGCAATCCCCAGCTCGCCGATCGCCGGGTGCGCCTGGCAGTCGCGCAGGCGATCGACCGGGAGCCGCTGGTGCGCGCGCAGGGCGGCTTCCCCATCGCAATACACTCGCCCGTTGTGCCGGTGTTCGACTTTTTCGATCCCGCCGCCCGCGCCCCCGCCTTCGATCCGGCGGCGGCGCGCCGCCTGCTCGACGAAGCCGGGTTCACGCCGGGGCCGGACGGCGTGCGCCGTCGCGGTGACAAGCGGCTCTCCTTCCGTTTTCTCGTCCAGTCCGGCAAGGGCAATGACGAGTTGGCGCAGCAGGTCCTCATTGCGCAACTGAAGGCGATCGGGATCGATGCCTTCGCCGACAACCGCGCCGGCGTCGCCTACCGCCAGGCGCGCTATACCGGACAGTATGATCTGAACTACGCGACCTGGGTTACGGGTGCCGACCCGATCTACAGCCGCTTCTACGCGACCAAAGGCTCGAACAACGGGCAGAAATACAGCAATCCCGAACTCGACCGCGTGCTGGCGGCGATGGAGAGCACGCTGGACCCGGCGGAACGTCGCCGCGAGGGCCTGGCCATGCAGCGCATCCTGCTCCACGATCTGCCCAGCATTCCCCTTACCAGCAACGTCGCGGTCGTCACCAAGCGCGCGGGCCTGACCGGATACACGCCCAACCCGACGAACATGACGCCGTTCGTCGGCTGTGCCTCCTGGCGGTGGCAGGCATGAGCGTGCGACTGCTGATCGGCCGGCTGGTGGCTGCGGTGCCGCTGCTGCTCGGTATCTCCCTGATACTGTTCGCGGTGGTCCACCTCGCGCCGGGCGGCCCGCTCGACGTCTATGCCGACAACCCTTCCGTCACGCCCGCCGCTCTGGATCGGCTGGCGGAAGCCTATGGGCTGAACGAGCCGCTGCCCGTGCAATATGCGATGTGGCTGAAGGCGACCCTGGCAGGCGACTGGGGCTACTCGATCCGCACTGGCCGTCCGGTCCTGACCGAGGTGTCGGAGCGGCTCGGGCCGACGCTGATGCTGGCGGGGGCCGCTGCGGCGCTGGCGTTTCTGCTCTCGGTTGTGCTCGGCGTCGTCGCCGCCGCCCGCGCGGGACGCTGGCCCGATCGCGTCATCGACGCGGTTACCCTTGGCGGCCTTTCGCTTCCCTCCTTCTGGCTCGCGCTGGTGCTGCAATACGCGTTCGCGGTGCGGCTC
>CAKTFL010000417.1 GCA_934555855.1 uncultured Sphingomonas sp.
GTATGGCGGATGCTGGCCAACCTGCTGCCCGAATATCTCGGCCTCGGCATCCCGATCGGGCTGATGCTCGGCATCCTGCTCGCCTTCCGCCGCCTCGCCACCTCCTCCGAACTCGACGTGATGCGGGCGGTGGGGATGAGCTACAACCGGCTGTTGCGGGTCCCCTTCTACTACACGATCGTGCTCGCCGCGGTGAACCTCGCGATCGTCGGCTATGTCCAGCCGATCGCCCGCTATTATTACGAGGGCCTGCGTTTCGAACTGCGAACCGGCGCGCTCGGCGCCTCGATCAAGGTCGGCGAGTTCACCCATCTGGGTGATCGCATGACCCTGCGCATCGAGCAAAGCCGCGAGCGCGGGCGCGAGCTGTCGGGCATCTTCGTGCAGGCGAAGACGCCCGGCGGCGACCAGATCAGCGTCACCGCACAGCGGGGCCAGTTCCTAGCGACCGACGATCCCAACGTCATCATCTTCCGCCTGACCAACGGCACCCTGATCCACAACCGCGCGAACTTTCCCGCGCCGCGCGTGCTGACCTTCTCCAACCACGACCTGCCGATCGACCTGCCGCGCTTCGAGAACTTCCGTCAGCGCGGCGGCCGCAACCTTGAATTCACCCTGCCGGAACTGGCGAAGCTCGGCCATTCCCCCGGAGTAACGGCGGAACAGCGCGCGCAGAGCCGGGCCGAGTTCCACTTCCGCCTGGCGGAGGTCGCATCGATGTTCCTTCTTCCGTTCCTGGCGCTGTCGCTCGGCATTCCGCCCAAACGATCGACCTCTGCCCTCGGCGTGTTCCTGTCGATCGTCATCATCGTCGCCTATCACAAGGTCAACGAGTACGCCGCTTCGCTCGCCGAACTGGAGCGGGTGAACCCGATCTTTGCCCTGTGGGTGCCATTCGCCGTATTCGGGGGCCTCGTCTTCTGGATGTATTACACCATCGCCTACATCCCCGGCGGCCAGCCGATCGCGGCGCTCGAACGTGGCTTTGCCAAGCTGGCCGCAGCGGTGACCCGCCGCCTGCCCGGACGACGCCGCCGCGAGGTCGCGGCATGAAGGCGCTAAGCTTCTTTCCGTCGCCGACGGTTGCCAAATACATGGCGCGGCTGTTCCTGCTGCGGACCTTTGCCATCCTGTTCGGACTCGTGCTGGTGCTTCAGGCGCTCGATCTCCTGTCCCAGTCGGGCAACATCCTGGCGGTCAAGGGCAACGGCCAAGCACAGATCCTCCACTATATTTCCCTGCGGATTCCGCAGATCATCTCGACGTTCCTGCCCTTTTCAGTGCTGCTCGGGACTATCCTGACGCTGATCACCATGAACCAGAACAGCGAGATCGTGGCGCTGAAGGCGACCGGCCTGTCCGCGCACCAAGTGCTTGCGCCGCTGCTGGTCGCCAGCCTGGGGGTGGCGGTGGTCAGCTTCACCTTCAACGACCGCATCGTCGCCCGCGCCTCCGCCACGCTCGACCAGTGGCAGCGCGCCGACTACGGCCCCGTCCCGCTCGACCGTGGCGAGCGCGCCAACGTCTGGGTTCGCGATGACGACGACCTGATCGAAGTGGCGCAGGTCCGCGGGCGCGGCGAGGGCACGCAACTCGGCGGCATCACCATCTACGAACGGCGCGAAGGCAGCCTCCGCGCCATCGTCCGCGCGGATCGGGGCCAACGTGATGGCGATGGCTGGCGGATCGGCCCCGTCACCCGCTTCGACGTCATCAGCGGCGTGCAGACGCGCATACCCTCGCTGTTGGTTGCGCGTGGGGTGCGCCCGGATCAGCTGACCCTGTCCACCGTCGATGCCGAGGGCCTGTCCTTCCGGGGCCTGCGCGATGCGATCGGCGACCTCAAGGAGTCGGGCCGTCCCACCAAGGCGCTGGAAGGCGCGCTCTGGCACAAGCTGTCCGGCCCGTTGTCGTCGGTGCTGATGCCGCTGCTGGGAGCGGTAGCGGCATTCGGCATCGCGCGTTCGGGCAAGCTGTTCATCCGCGCAGTGATCGGCATGGCGCTGGGCTTCGCCTATTTCGTTGCCGACAATTTCGCGCTCGCGATGGGCAATCTGGGTGCTTATCCGCCCTTTCTCGCCGCATGGGCGCCCTTTCTCCTGTTCTTCCTGATCGGCGAAGCCGTGCTGATCCGTACGGAGGAGTGACCCAGGGCTCGGCTCGTCACCCCAGCGCCGCGCCATGTGGCCGGGCGGCCACCGCATCATAGGCACGGGCGCCATCGTCCAGCCACACCGGCGATAGACTGACGGAGTCGACCCGCTCCACGCCCACCGCGAACGCCTGCGTCCGCCGCTGCTCCGCTTCCGCCTCGCGCCGGTCCGCCGTCATTGCGACCAGCGATACGAACATCGGCGCCTTGCTGCCTCAATCGGCGCGATGTCCTCTCGCGCCAGCATCGCTACCCCGCGTAGCGCCCGGCTTTCGCCAGGGGCCACGGCAAAGGCCGGCGC
>CAKTFL010000418.1 GCA_934555855.1 uncultured Sphingomonas sp.
CGGTGTCGGGTGACAGGATGCGGGCGATATAGTCGTCGAGGGTTCCGTCGAACTCGCGCGCGGTGCCCTCATCGACTAGCACCAGCCGATCGGCGGTCATCTCCAGCATATGGCGATCGTGGCTGACGATCAGCACCGCGCCGGAATAGCCGTTGAGTGCCTGGATCAGCGCTTCGCGCGCGTCGACGTCGAGGTGGTTGGTCGGCTCGTCGAGGATCAACAGATGCGGAGCGTCACGGGTAATCAGCGCCAGCGCCAGTCGCGCGCGCTCTCCGCCGGACAGCTTGCCGACCTTTGTCGTCGCCTTGTCCCCCTGAAAGCCGAAGCGGCCGAGCTGGGTGCGGACGGCGGTGGGCGTAGCGCCGCGCATCAGGCGGCTCATATGCTGCACTGGCGTGTCGCCATGGCTCAGCTCTTCCACCTGATATTGCGTGAAGTAGCCGACGCGCATCTTGCTCGACACGGCCATGTCGCCCGCCATCGGCGCCAGCTGCGCCGCGAGCAGGCGAGCGAGGGTGGTCTTGCCGTTGCCGTTGCGCCCGAGCAGCGCGACCCGATCGTCGGGATCGATTCGCAGGTTCAGCCGGCTGAGGATCGGCGTGTCGCCGTAACCGACGCTCGCCATGTCGAGCGTGATGAGCGGCGGGCGCAACTCGCTAGGATCGGGAAAGTCGAACGACAGACTGGGATCGTCCAGCACCTCGGCGATCGGCTGCATGCGGCTGAGCGCCTTGGCACGGCTCTGGGCCTGTTTCGCGGTGGATGCCCGGGCGGAGTTGCGGGCGATATAATCCTGCAGCTTGGCCCGCTCGGCCATCTGCTTTTCTCGGGCGGCCGATTGCTGGGCCTGCCGCTCGGCACGCTGGCGCTCGAACGCGTCATATCCGCCGGGATAGAGCGTCACCTTGCCGCGATCGAGGTGCAGGATGTGGTCGACGATGTTGTTGAGAAAGTCGCGCTCGTGGCTGACCAGCAGGATGGTCGCCGGATAGCTCTTCAGGAAGTCCTCCAGCCACAGCACCGCTTCCAGGTCCAGGTGGTTCGAAGGCTCGTCCAGCAGCAGCAGGTCGGGCTGGGTGAACAGCAGGGCGGCGAGCGCGACGCGCATCCGCCAGCCGCCCGAAAAACTGTCGAGCGGACGGTTCTGGGCCGTCTCGTCGAAACCTAGGCCGACCAGAATGCGTGCCGCGCGCGCGGGGGCAGCATGGGCGTCGATGGCGAGCAGGCGCTCGTGCACGTCGCCCAGCCGGTCGGCATCGGTGCTCGTCTCCGCCTCGGCCAGCAGCGCGGCGCGTTCGGTGTCGGCAGCCAGCACCGTCTCGAACGGTGTGGCGCTGCCGGCGGGCGCCTCCTGCGCGATATAGCCCAGACGCGTGCCTCGCGGCATCTCGGCGCCGCCGGTATCGGGTTCGAGTTGTCCGGCGATCACGCGGACCAACGTCGACTTGCCGGCGCCGTTGCGGCCGACCAGCCCGACGCGGCTGCCGGGCGGCAGCGCCGCGCCCGCGCGGTCCAGGATCGTGCGGCCGCCAAGCCGGACGGTGATGTCGCGAAGATTGAGCATGGCGTCGCCTTATCAGCTGCGAAGCGCCGCGGCGAGCCGTTCCCGGTCCAGCTTGTTCTCCCAGCGCGCGACCACGATTGCCGCGACGGCATTGCCGATGAAATTGGTGAGGCTGCGGCATTCGCTCATGAAGCGGTCGACGCCTAGGATCAGCGCCATACCCGCGACCGGAACGGAGGGCACGATCGACAGGGTCGCAGCAAGCGTGATGAAGCCTGCGCCCGTGACTCCGGCTGCGCCCTTGGATGACAGCATCGCGACCCCGACCAGCAGCAGCTGTTCGCCCAGTGACAGGTGCACGCCCACCGCCTGCGCGATGAATAGGCTGGCCAGCGTCATGTAGATGTTGGTACCGTCAAGGTTGAAGGAATAGCCGGTCGGCACGACCAGCCCGACCACGCCCCGATCGCATCCCGCCGCCTCCAGCTTGCCGATCAGGTTGGGGAGAGCGGCCTCCGACGACGAGGTGCCAAGCACGAGCAGCAGCTCGTCTTTCAGATAGGCGATCAGCCGCAGGATGGAGAAACCGTGGACCCTGGCGACCGTGCCCAGCACCACGGTCACGAACAGGATCGATGTTAGATAGAAGGTCGCGACGAGTTGCCCGAGATTGAGCAACGATCCCGCCCCGTACCGCCCAACGGTGAAGGCGATCGCCCCGAACGCGCCGACAGGCGCCGCGCGCATCAGGATCGCCACCAGCCGGAAGACGATGGACGCCAGCCGCTCGATCAGATCGAGGACTGGACGGGCAGGCTCCCCGACCAGGCTTGCGGCGATGCCGAACAGCACTGCGACGAACAGGGTCTGGAGGATCGATCCTTCCGTCAGCGCCGAGACCATCGTCGTCGGGATGATCGCGAGCATGAACCCGGTGATGCTGGTCTCGT
>CAKTFL010000419.1 GCA_934555855.1 uncultured Sphingomonas sp.
GCCCATGCCGGTCGTCGCGGCGGCGCGCACCGTCATCAGGTTGCGGCTCTGCTCGATGCCCCAGCGCATGGTGTGCGGACCGGAGCCGCCGCCGGTGAAGTTGCGGAAGCATTTGTTGCCCAGCCGCGCGCCCTGGTACACGCAGAACGGCCCGTCCACGATGATGCTGGCGGGGGTCATGCCAGCGTCGAGCGCGGCGGAATAGACGATCGGCTTGATGGTCGATCCCGGCTGGCGCATCGCCTGGGTAGCGCGGTTGAAGTCGCTGATCCGGTTGTCGAAGCCGCCCTGCATCGCGAGCACGCGGCCGGTGGAGGGCTCCTCCACCACGAACCCGCCCGAGATCTTGGGGATCGCCCTCAGCGCGAACTGGTCCCCTTCCGGCGCCACGGCGATGATGTCGCCCACCCTGATGGCGCTGAACGCGGTCGCGGCGCTGCCACGTCGGGGCATCTGCGCCGCCCCGGCCGGCAGCGTGCCGGTCCGGCCGTCGGCGAACCCGATCGTCGCCGCGCCCGGGCTCCTGTCCGTGACGATCGCCGCGCGCCAGTCGCGATAGTTCAGCCCGATATTGGTGTTGAGCAGCACCTGCTGCCAGTTGCCGTCCTCGATCTCCTTGTGCGCGATCGGTCCCGCCCAGCCGCGCGCCCGGTCATAGCGGAGCAGGCCGTCGCGAAGCGCCTCCGCCGCCAGGTCCTGGAGCTTGCCGTCGAGCGAGGTCCGAACCCACAGCCCACCCGAATAGACGCTGAAGGGCCCGTCGCGCGCGGTTTCGCCGAACTTGTCGATCAGCTCGCGGCGCACCTCCTCGACGAAATAGCCGCCCCGCGCCTCGAACTTGGGGGTGCGGCGCAGCACAGCGCCGATCGGCTCGGCCCGGGCCTCGTCGCGCTGGGCGACGTTGATCCAGCCGTTCTTCTGCATCTCGCCCAGCACCCAGTTGCGCCGCTCCAGCGCACGGTCGGTGTGGCGGAAGGGGTCGTAGTTGCTCGGCCCCTTGGGCAGGATCGCCAGATAGGCGAGCTGCGCCAGGTCGAGTTCGTCCAGTTCCTTGTCGAAATAGGCGTGCGCCGCCGCCTCGACACCGAACGCGTTGCGGCCCAGCCCGATCTGGTTGAGGTACAGTTCCAGTATCTGCGGTTTGGTCAGCGTATCCTCGATCTTCCAGGCGAGGATCGCTTCCTTCAGCTTGCGGCCATAGCTGACCTCGTTGCCGATCAGCAGGTTCTTGGCGACCTGCTGCGTGATGGTGGAGGTACCGCGCGGCGTCTGCCCGCGCACCACGCCCTGCCACGCCGCGCGCAGCAGGCCCGGATAATCGAGCCCGTGGTGCTCGAAGAACGTCTTGTCCTCCGCCGACAGGATCGCGTGGACCATGTTCGTCGGATATTCGGCGTAGGACAGCTCCACCCGCCGTTCGCGCGCATAGCTCTGGATGGGAACGCCATCGATGCCGCGCACATTGGTCGGCAGGGGCGGCTCATAGGTACGCAGCTGGTCGACGGAGGGCAGCGACCGCACCACCGCGAACCACAGGACCGCATAGCCGAGCACGGCCAGCACGGCGATGGCGGCCAGGCCCTTGACCCACCACCGCGCCCAGACGCGCCGCGGGAAGCCCGGGGCGGGGCGGTGCAGGGTGAAACGGGCAGTCTCGTCAGGGGAAGGGTCGGACACCATATTCTCGGGGAAAGCGTGTAGCAGGTTCGCGCGGCGGGGAAAGCGCATTGGCCGCCCGCCCCTGCCGCCCTGGCGCACAGCCTTGCGGTTAACCACGAGTTTACACCTGTGTGACAGACCGGCGCGATTGCAGGAGGGGAATTCCGTGCCGAAACTGTCCAACGCGTCGTCGATCGTGACGGTGTCAAGCGCGTCCATGTCGGTGGACCTGACGGATCGCCTGCGCGTGTTCGGGTTCGATGAAGCCGATTTCGCCGTGTCCCGGCTGATCTGGACGATCCTGGAACCGGAAGCGGCCGACGTCGCCGCGAGCCAGGTCGATCATTGGAACCTCCTGTTGCCCGCCAGCGTCGCGGTCATGCCCGACATGCGCGAAGCGGCCATCGGAAAGGCCGTCCGCGATATCCGCGACCGGCTGGTCGATCCCAGCGGCGACGCCTGGATCCGCCGGGCGCGCAAGCGCGCCAGGATCGCCTTCAAGTCGGGGGTGACGCTGACGGCGCTGCTCGCGATGGGCGGTGCCGCCGCCAGTCGGGCGCAGGAGATCCTGTCGCGGCGCTATGACTGTTCCAAGGAGGAAAGGCACCGGATCAATGACGTGTTCCTGCGAATACGCTCGCTGGAATGCGACGTCTACGCGACCTTGTTCGCCGAAGCGATCGGGGCGGAGGCAAAGGAAGCCCGCGACCGGCTGACGGTGGATTTCCGGGACGGCATCGCGACGCTGGTCGAGACGGCGAGCGACGAGGGCCAGGAGTTGCGTCGCCA
>CAKTFL010000420.1 GCA_934555855.1 uncultured Sphingomonas sp.
TCGCCAGCTCGGGCGCGGCCGGGTTGGCGGGCGCCGTCGCATCGGCCGTGGTCGGCGCAACCGCGGTCGTGTTGCCGGGCGCTGCGGCAGCTTGGGGCGCCGGTGCTGGCGCCGCGTGACCGATCGCGCCGAAGCTCGCCAGCGCGAGTCCAGCTGCGATTACCAATCCTCTCAACCCCTTGTGCATGCGTGTCGTCACCCCGTCTCGATTGGCTGAAGGCGGCTGTAGGCCGTCTTGTTCAGGTGCGTGCTGCCCGTTTTTTGGAAGGGTATACGCGTGGGCGCGCGCCGCCTCAAGCGGGCGGTCATCGATTGTGTGCGTGGCCCCGTTTCGCCCCGCTCCACCCCCGGTTCCACGTTGCGCGGGGTCGGCGCGGCTCCTATGGGCCGGCGATCAGCCGGAGCGTGCATAAAACTATGACCGACGACGACGTCCTTGCCGAATTCCGTGCGGCCGACGCGCTGCTGGAGGGGCATTTCATCCTGTCGTCCGGCCTGCGTAGCCCGCGCTACCTTCAGTGCGCGCGGGTGCTGATGGATCCGGCGCGTGGCGCCCGGCTGACGGAGGCGCTTGCCGCCCGCCTGCCGGACGAGGTTCGGACCGCGATCACGGCGGTGGTGTCGCCTGCGATGGGCGGCGTGATCGCCGGGCACGAAATGGCGCGGGCGCTGGGCGTAGAGGCCATGTTCCTTGAGCGGCCGGAAGGGACGTTTGAGCTGCGCCGCGGCTTTCGCCTCCGGTCGGGGCAGAAGGTGCTGATGATGGAGGACGTGGTCACCACCGGCCTGTCCTCGCGCGAGGCGATCGCGGCGATCGCGCGGGCGGGAGGCGAGACGGTCGCGGCCGCGGCGCTGGTCGATCGGTCGGATGGGCAGGCGACGCTGGGCGTGCCCTTTTTCCCGCTGATCCGGCTCTCGGTGCCGAGCTACGAGGCCGACAGGCTGCCGCCCGAGCTGGCCGCGATCCCCGCGATCAAGCCCGGTAGCCGGGCGGCGGCGTGAGCGGCTCCCCGCGCCCTCACGGCGACGGCCGCCTGAGACTGGGCGTCAATATCGACCATGTCGCGACCGTGCGGAATGCGCGCGGCGTGGGCTATCCGGACCCGGTCCGCGCCGCCCTGCTGGCGGCGGAGGCGGGGGCGGACGGCATCACCGCGCACCTGCGCGAGGATCGGCGCCATATCAGCGACGACGATATCGCGCGCCTGTCCGATGCGCTGACGATCCCCCTCAACCTGGAAATGGCCGCGACCGAGGAGATGCTGGGCATCGCGCTGCGCCATCGTCCGCACGCCGCCTGCATCGTGCCCGAGAAGCGTGAGGAGCGGACTACCGAGGGCGGCATCGACGCCGCCGGCCAGTTCGCCCGGCTGCGGCCGCTGGTAGAGCAGCTCGGCGCGGCGGGTACCCGCGTGTCGCTGTTCATCGAACCCGATCCGCGGCAGGTCGACGCCGCCCTGCGCCTCGGCGCGCCGGTGGTGGAGCTGCACACCGGCCGTTATGCCGAACTGGGCGGCATCCAGGACGCCGAATTGCGTGCCGACGAGCTGCGCCGCCTGGTCGATGCCGCCGCGCTTGCCGCCAAGAACGGGATCGAGGTTCATGCCGGGCACGGCCTTACCTGCGACAATGTCGGGCCGATCGCGGCGATCCCGCAGGTTCGCGAGTTGAATATCGGCCATTTCCTGATCGGCGAAGCACTGTTCGTCGGCCTGACCGACAGCGTGCGCCAGATGCGCGAGGCGATGGACGCCGCGCGGGGAGCGCCGGATTGATCCTGGGCCTCGGCTCCGACCTGTGCTCGATCGAGCGGATCCAGGCGTCGCTCGACAGGTTCGGGACGCGGTTCGAGCAGCGGGTCTTCACCGACCACGAGTTGGCCAGGGCGGACAAGCGTCCCTTCACTCGCGCCGCGACGCTCGCCAAGCGCTTCGCCGCCAAGGAGGCGTTTTCCAAGGCGGTGGGAACCGGGTTCCGACAGGGCGTGTTCATGCGCGACATCGGCGTCGTCAACCTGCCCAGCGGCGCGCCGACCCTGGCGCTGACCGGCGGCGCGAAGGCGAGGCTTGACGCACTGGTTCCGCATGGCCACGTCGCGACCGTGCACCTGACCATGACCGACGATCATCCCTGGGCGCAGGCCCTTGTGGTGATCGAGGCGCTACCGGACCTCAACGCATGAAGGACCTCCTGTTGGACGGCGACAATGTTTCGGGCGCTGCGCCTGCCCCCGGCGACAAGCGCGCGGAGCCGCCGCAGAGCCGCCGGGCGCGCTGGTGGTCGGAGCTGGTGGGCATCTTCTGGCTGCTGGTGATCGTGCTGGGCTTTCACAGCTTCATTGCCAAGCCCTTCTACATCCCGTCGGAATCGATGCTGCCGGGCCTGCGCGTCGGCGACCGGCTGGTGGTGACCAAGTTCACCTATGGCTGGAGCTTCGTGTCGCCGA
>CAKTFL010000421.1 GCA_934555855.1 uncultured Sphingomonas sp.
GGTCTATGGCGAGCTGACCGACGTCTATGGCGGCAAGATCTCGGGCGCGATGAAGACGGACGTCGAGCGAGGCCGTGCCGCCGCCAAGTGCAAGTGAGCTGATCGCGTCGCTGCCCGAGGCAGCGGTGGCGCGGTTGCGGGAGGATGTGAGCCGCATCGCCGCGCGGGCTTACCCGGGCGCGGGCGTTTCGCCCCTGGCTTTGCTGGCGCTTGCCGTGTCGGGCGGGCCGGACAGCGTGGCGATGCTGGCGCTGGCGGCCGCGGCGTTTCCTGGGCGGGTCGTGGTCGCGACGTTCGACCATCGTCTGCGGGCCGGATCGGCGGATGAGGCGGCGATGGTGGCGGCGCTGTGCGGGCAGCTCGGCGTGCCTCATGTGACGCTGGTACCGGACACGCCGATCGTCGGCAGCAGCATCCAGATGCGCGCGCGGGAAAGCCGCTACGCCGCGCTGATCGGCTGGGCCGGGCGGGCGGGCGCGGCGGCGCTGCTCACCGCGCACCATGCCGACGACCAGGCGGAAACGCTGTTGATGCGGCTCAACCGGGCGTCTGGCGTGGCGGGGCTGACGGGGATCAGGGCGTGGCGCCGCGAAGGCGAGCTGTTGATCCTGAGGCCGCTGCTCGACTGGCGCCGCGTCGAGTTGCGGCGGCTGGCGAGCGAAGCCGGCCTGCCGTTCGTGGACGATCCCTCCAATGGCGACCCGCGCCATGATCGCGCGCGGATCAGGGCGACGCTGGCAGCAATGCCGGAGATCGATCCGGTCCGGCTCGCGCGATCGGCCGCTTATCTGGCGGAGGCGGAGGAGGTGCTGGCGGGCGAGGCGGAGCGGCTATGGGGGGCCAATTGGCAGGGCTCGGAGCATGGCCTGGCGATCGGGGGCGAGGCGCGGGAAATGCGGCGGCGCCTGCTGCGTCGCGCGATCGGGGCGACTCGGGTCGCGTTCGGGATCGAGCGGCCCCCATTCAGCGACTCGGCCAATGTCGAGGCGCTGCTCGACGCGCTGGAGGCGGGCGTGGCGGGCGTTCAGGGCGGGGTAAAGGTCGAGGCGACCACTCGCGGCTGGCGATTTTTCCCGGCGCCGCCGCGACGTTCATAGTTATTGGCGCACCGATCGCCGAAAGCGTGCCGCCATTCCATTGCCATTAACCCCGACGCGCCTATCTTGTGCTTCTATGAGCGACGACAACAAGCAGCCCTCTGGCGACAATGGTGGCTCGGGCGGCGGTTCCGGGGGGAACCCCTGGATGAAGAGCCTGCTGATCTGGGTGGGCGTGCTGGTCACGCTGGCCCTGTTCGTGACGCTGATCGACGGGCGCACCAGCCCCAGTGGCGGCGCGACGATCGCCTATTCGTCCTTCCTCGACAAGGTCGACGAGGGGACGGTCAAGGACGTCAACATCTCCCGCGACGTGATCACGGGAACGCTGACCAACGGCGACCGCTTCCGCTCCTATCCGATCCAGGACTCGACGCTGGTCCCCAAGCTGCGCGAAAAGGGCGTCAGCATCTCGGCCAAGCCCGAGGAAGGGCCGTCGATGTGGATGGTGCTGCTGTACAATTCGCTGCCGTTCCTGCTGTTCATGGGCATCGCCTTCTTCGTGCTCAGGCAGATGCAGAAGAACACGGGGTCGGGCGCGATGGGTTTCGGCAAGAGCCGCGCCAAGATGCTGACGCAGAAGGAGGGCAAGGTCACCTTCGACGACGTCGCCGGCATCGACGAGGCGCGCGAGGAATTGCAGGAGGTCGTCGAGTTCCTGAGGGACCCGACCAAGTTCGCCCGGCTGGGCGGCAAGATCCCCAAGGGCGCGCTGCTGGTCGGATCGCCCGGCACCGGCAAGACGCTGCTCGCCCGCGCGATCGCGGGAGAGGCGGGCGTGCCGTTCTTCACCATTTCGGGTTCCGACTTCGTCGAGATGTTCGTCGGCGTCGGCGCGAGCCGTGTCAGGGACATGTTCGAGCAGGCCAAGAAGTCGGCGCCGTGCATCGTCTTCATCGATGAGATCGACGCGGTCGGCCGGCATCGCGGCGCTGGGCTCGGCAACGGCAATGACGAGCGCGAGCAGACGCTGAACCAGTTGCTGGTCGAAATGGACGGCTTCGAGGCGAATGAGGGAATCATCATCGTCGCGGCGACCAACCGCCCCGACGTGCTCGACCCCGCGCTGCTGCGACCGGGCCGCTTCGATCGCCAGGTCGTGGTGCCGCGCCCGGATATCGAGGGCCGCATCAAGATCCTCGAGGTACACATGAAGAAGGTGCCGCTGGCCCCCGATGTCGATGCTCGCACCATCGCGCGCGGCACGCCCGGCTTTTCGGGCGCGGACCTCGCCAACCTCGTCAACGAGGCGGCGCTGATGGCGGCGCGCAAGTCCAAGCGCCTGGTCGCCGCGGCCGAGTTCGAGGAGGCCAAGGACAAGGTCATGA
>CAKTFL010000422.1 GCA_934555855.1 uncultured Sphingomonas sp.
TTCACGGCGCGGCGGCGGCTGGCCTGGTCACCGCCTATCTCGATGCGGAGAGGCCCTATTCGTCAGCGATGCGGACCCCTGACCTGATCGACGGAACGCTGGCCGACCTCGCCCGCCAGATCGCGGCCTTGCGGTAGGGCTTCCCTGCGGGCTCTTTCGGGTTCGCCGAGCCGAGTCGACGCCCGCGATCAGGGCTGGACGGCATAGCGCACAGGTCCGGGCGGCACCATCAGCTTGCCCGGACGCGTGCCGGCGCGAACGAGCAGCTGGTCCAGCGGGATCGCGTCGCGGGGCGCCGATGCCGCAAAAACCTGAACGAGGCGGCGTCCGGTTGCCGGGAGAAGATGGGCCGGGACGGATCGTGGCGTCCCGCCCAACAGGGCGAGCCAGGAGGGCCGGCCATATCGGAATGCCCGGCGGGGGTGCACCACCTCAAGATCCACGGCTCCGGCATAACTGCCCAGCATCAGCGGACGGTTACTATCGAACAGGACGCTGGGACGACTGCCCACCCGCGCCGCTGCACGGTCATGAACAGAACGGAGGTCAGCAGACACATCGGTCAACGAAGCCTGGTCGATGGTCAACGGGTCGATGCCCGTCAGACGTTTCAGCCTCACCGCCATCCATTCCATCTTGCCGGCATCAAGGTCCACTGCGGCTTCGGCGACATGGCTGTAGCCCACATAGATGAGCATCTTCGCCGACGGTGAGCGGATGTGGATGGCGGCAAGGTTTTCCGCCTGGGCCTGCTCGCGCGGGCCGATGCCGCCGTGCCCTTCATGGCCGTTGTCCGGCGGCGTCTGGTCACTGGTCTGTTCATAGGCGACCGGCCGATATCCGGCCTTCAGGGCGCCACGGACAAAGGCGGCATAGACGGGATCACGCGTGTAGAATCCTGTGCCGATCCGAACGAAACCGTCGCGCCGTAGCTGCTCGATCGCCGTCAGCCGCGACCCATGTGCACGCTCGTTGTCAAAGGCTTCAGCCGCCAGCACCGAATAGCCGAGCGGTCGCAGCGCGCGCGCCACCTGAAGGGCAAAGGCACGATCGCGCGGGCTGTCGTGCGCTTCGTTCAGAATGACGATGCTGGTGTCTCGCGCGCGGCGGACGATCTCTGCAATGGCGTCGCGAGAGGTGGAGCGGGCGATCCGCTTCAGCATCCCCGGATCGGCGGAACGTAACGGCTGCGCCCTGTCCAGCGTCGCGCGGTCGAGTTCGCCCGTGACCATCGGGCTTACCTGCCGCCATATCTGGAAAGCGAAGTCGTCCTTGACCTTGCCGTTCCGGTCGAACGCCGCCGCAGCGAGCATGTCGCTGGCCTTGAGGAACTTCCCCTCGTCGAGAGCGGCGCTCGCTTGGTCGACAGCGCCACCGGCCGAGGGGCCCTGCGCGGCAAGCGAGGCGCTCAGGAAGACGGCCAACACCGCAGCGACCCTTTTCACACGCCGTTCCCTCCCGCACACGAGCGTGAATGTGGGAAAAGTCGTGGTAATGGTCCATGGCGAAATGAGGTGGAGGATCGCCTTGTCGGTTCGACCGACCTGGAGGCCGCAGGGCGGGACACGGCGGCCGGGACCCGGAGGTGGTCGCCGGCGGCCGCGCCCCTCCCGCTCAGGCGACGGCGGGTAGCCGCTCCAGATGCTTGTCCAGCGTGATCGGATAGTCGCGCACCCGCACGCCAGTCGCGTTGTAGATGGCGTTGGCGACCGCCGCGCCGACGCCGCACAGGCCGAGTTCGCCGATCCCCTTCGCCTTGAGCGGGTTCGCGGCGGCGTCCGCCTCATCGAGGAAGATCACCTCCTGGTGCGGAATGTCGGCGTGAACTGGCACCTCATAGCCCGCAAGGTCGTGGTTGGCGAAGAAGCCGAAGCGCTTGTCCACCGCCAGCTCCTCCATCAGCGCGCCGCCGACACCCATGGTCATGGCGCCGATCACCTGGCTGCGCGCGGTGACGGGGTTGAGGATGCGTCCGGCCGCGCAGACCGCGAGCATCCGCCGCACACGGGTAACGCCGGTATAGGCGTCCACGCCCACCTCCACGAAATGGGCGCCGAAGGTCGACAGCTGCATCTGCTTGCCGAGGTCGCCCCATTCCATCTTGTCCTCGGCCACCAGCTCGCCGTCGCGCGCCGCCTCGGCAAGGCCAGCCGAGCGGTTGCCGCTCGTGACCCTGCCGCTGTCGAACACGGCGTCGGCCGAGTTGAAGCCCAGCCGCTGCGCCACCGCCTCCCGCAGCTTGACGCAGGCCGCGTAGACGCCCGAGGTGGCGCTGGCGGCGCCGAACTGGCCGCCGGACCCGGCGGAGATCGGGAAGGCGGAGTCGCCGAGCTTCACCGCCACCCGGTCGATCGGCACGCCCATCATCTCCGCCGCGGTCTGGGCGATGATGGTGTAGCTGCCGGTGCCGATGTCGGTCATGTC
>CAKTFL010000423.1 GCA_934555855.1 uncultured Sphingomonas sp.
GACGGCCGTGATCGGATGAACGGCGTGAGCGCGCCGGATCGTGTCGGGCGCCGCTTCCGACAGGCCCAGATACTTGACCTTGCCCGCGCGGACCAGGTCCGCCATCGCGCCGACCGTTTCCTCGATCGGCACCTCCGGATCGACGCGGTGCTGGTAGTAGAGGTCGATCACATCCAGCCCGGTCCGTTTGAGGCTCGCCTCGCAGGCCTGGCGTACGTAATCGGGCCGGCCGTTCACGCCGCGCGGCGTGCCGTCGGGATCGCGCACGAAACCGAACTTGGTCGCCACCACAACCCATTCGGGCCGATCGCGCACCACCCGGCCGACCAACTCCTCGTTGCGCCCGACGCCGTACATGTCGGCGGTGTCGAGCAGGGTCACGCCGCGATCGAGGGCGTAGTTGATCGTCGCCGCTGATTCCTGATCGTCGCGTTCGCCGTAGAAGTCGGACATGCCCATGCAGCCGAGGCCGAGCGTCGACACCTCCAGCCCCTGCGATCCCAGCTTGCGGTTCTTCATGGCGCCCGGTCTCCGTTAGTTTCCAGCGTCGAAGCGATCGAGCCGCACGGCCGTTCCCTGCCGATGGCGGGCCGCCGTGCATGTCGGGCGGCTCGTCCGAACCCGGCCAGCCTCCGTGCGTTGAAGGCCCGTGAACCCGCCTTGCCCCGCTGACGACATCGCCCCCTTTCTGGCCGCGCTCGACATGCTGCCCGAGGGCTATGGCGAGGGCTCGTTCGCCGGCCGGCGCTGGGGCGTGACGCTGAACGGGTCGCCTGACCGGCAGCGGCGCTGGCTGTTCGGGGAGGAACTCGGCGGCGGCAATCATGTCAGCTTCAACCTGTACGCGCTTGCCGGCGGCCCGGCGCTGCGCCCCTGCGAGATGCCGGTCGACAAGGTCGTGCGCTTTGTCCTCGGCTATGTGCCGGACGCGGCCTGACCCTGGGTGACCATCCTGCCGCGGCTTGCGCGCGGCCGGGGATCATGCTTCGGACGCGCCCGTGGGTTCGAGCGCCAACATGCAAGCCATCATCCTGAGCGCGGGGCGCGGTTCGCGCCTGTTGCCGCTGACCGAGCTGATGCCGAAATGCCTCGTCCCGGTCGGCGGGCGGGCGATCCTGGACCATCAGCTTCGCGCCCTGGCCGATGCGGGTGTCGGCCGCGCGATCGTGGTGGCGGGATATCGGTTCGATCAGGTCGGCGCGCACCTCGCAACCCATGCGCCGCCCTTGCGGGTCGAGCTGCGCTTCAACCCGTTCTGGGCCGTATCGAGCAGCATCGGCAGCGTCTGGGCCGCCCGCGACGCGCTGGACGATCCATTCCTGCTGCTGAACGGCGACACCACCCTGACCGCCCCGCTGCTCGGGCGGGTGCTGGCGGGCGCGGGCGAGGGGATCGGGCTGGTCGTGGAGCCGCTGGCGACTCCGGCGGAGGACGACATGCTGGTGACCGTGTCGGGCACCAAGGTAACGGCCGTGTCCAAGGCGCTGGACCCGGCGACCGCCACCCATCGGTCGCTCGGCCTGGTGCTGGCGGGCGGGGAGAGCGGCTATCTTTCCGTGCTGGAGCGCGTGATCGCCGGCGCGGACGGCATCAACGCTTATCACCATGACGTCGTCGCCGCACTTGCCGGACAGGGCGCCGTGTCCGCCATCGTCGAGCGCAGCGGCACCTGGATGGAGATCGACCGGCCCGAGGACATCCAAAGCTGGACGGAACGCGCGCGCGGAGGCGGGCTTGGAAGCTGACGTCGCGTTCCTGTTCCTGGGCGAGACGCTGCTGATCCCGCACCTTTTCCCGGTTCTCGAAGCCCTGGCCGAGCGGGAGCCGACGCTCGGCATCGATGTGTGGGTCGCGACCTCCATGCATGAACAGCTGATCCGCGGCTGGATTGGCGAGCGCGGCGGCGTCCGTATCCACCGCGCGCCCGGCTTCCGCGATCTGGGTGCCTGGGAGGCGGGGCGCAACCCGCCGCTCCCGGCCAAGCTGCCGTTGCTCGCCCGGCTGGCGCCGCGGCTGATCGGGACACGGGTCGTGGTGGTAGCGGAACAGACAAGCCTGTGGATTCCGGCCACCCTGCCCTTCGTCCGTGCGCGGTTCATCGACACGTTTCATGGCGCGGGCTCGATGCGCGCCAAGGGGCATTGGCGGCGCCGCGCGGCGTGGCGGACGCTGGTGTCCTCTGACCGCGAGCGCGACGCGCTGATCGCCATGGGCGATGCGCCGGAGCGGGTCGCGGTGACCGGCTATGTCAAGGCGACGTTCCGGCAGCGCCTGCCTGCGGCTCGCCTGTTCGACAATGGGCGCACCACCGTGCTCTACACCCCGCACTGGCAGCAGCATCGCTCGTCCTGGTGGGCCTGGGGCCCGCAGGTGGTGGAGCGACTGGCGGCCGACCCCGCGACAAACCTGATCTTCGC
>CAKTFL010000424.1 GCA_934555855.1 uncultured Sphingomonas sp.
TCCTTGGGCACCTTGATGTCCGACATCATCACCATGTTCTCCATACGCGCCAGCGCCTCGCGCGGGGAGTTGGAGTGCAGGGTGCACATCGACCCGTCGTGACCCGTGTTCATCGCGGCGAGCATGTCGAAACACTCGCTGCCGCGAATCTCGCCCAGGATGATGCGGTCCGGGCGCATACGCAGCGCGTTCTTGACCAGGTCGCGGATGCTGATCTCGCCCTGGCCTTCCAGGTTGGCGGGGCGGGTTTCCAGCGGCAGCCAGTGCGGCTGTTGCAGGCGAAGCTCCGCCGCGTCCTCGATGGTCAGCACGCGCTCGCCCGGGTCGATCAGCTTCGACAGGGCGTTGAGCATCGTCGTCTTGCCCGAACCGGTTCCGCCGGAAATGACGATGTTGAACCGGCTGGCGCCCGCGATCTTCAGCGCGGTGGCCATGCGCGGGCTCATGCTGCCGAACCCGGCCATCATGTCCAGCGTGATCGGCTTGGCGGAGAATTTACGGATGGAAATCGCCGTCCCTCGGAGGCTCAGGGGCGGCACGATGACGTTGACGCGGGACCCGTCCTTCAGCCGGGCGTCGGCGAGCGGGGTGGTCTGATCGACGCGGCGGCCGACCGAATTGCAGATGCGCTGGGCGATCTGGAACAGATGCTCCTCGTCGCGAAACTGGATTTGCGCCAGCTCCAGCTTGCCCTTGCGCTCGACATAGGTCTGGTCGGGACCGTTGACCATGATGTCGCTGACGTTCGGATCTGCGAGGAGCTCTTCCAGCGGCCCGAGGCCCAGCAGCTCGTCGACCAGCACCTTTTCCAGCGCGAACTGCTCGCGCCGGTTCAGCGTCAGCTTCAGCTCGGCCAGCACCTCGCCGATGATCGGGCGGAACTCCTCGGCCAGCTCGTCCTTGCCGAGCGTCGCCGCCGCTTCCGGATCGACGCGCTCCAGCAGGCGAGGGAGCACCTGTTCCTTGATCTTGTGGATCGACGCCTCGAACCCCTCGACGCGGCTGTTACCGGCCTCGCCCGACTGGGCCTGGCGATCGGCGAGGCGCTGCATCGCGTCCATGTGCTGGCCGGACATGGCCGGCGAAGCGAAGGGATCGCCGCCCGGCGGATCGGAGAGCGACGGCGCGGTGTCGATCGGTGGGAACTGGGCGCCCGCGTCCGGTTCAGGGCGCGGCGACCCGCCGCCCTGCATGGGCCTCGCCACACCAAAGGCAGGCCGTGCCGGTCCCGTCCCACCCATGCCGCTGCGACGCCCGAACGCGCTCATGCCTCATCCGTCCCTAACCAAGATCGAGAAGGGGGGTAGGCGCGAAGGCTTGAGATTTGACTAACCACGCCGGGCGAGGTTCGCCGTCAGTCGTTCCGGCGTTCGCGGTCGAGCAGCGCCTGCTTGCGGTCAAGGCCCCAGGCATAGCCGCCCGGGCTTCCGTCGGTGCGCCGCGCACGGTGGCAGGGGACGACCACCGCCACCGGATTGGCTCCGCAGGCGCTGCCCGCCGCCCGGACCGCGCCGGCATTGCCGGCCCGCGCGGCCAGATCGCGATAGCTGAGCGTCTCGCCGGGGGCGATCGCCGCCAGCGCCTGCCACACTCGCTCCTGAAAGGCGGTGCCGCGTATATCGAGCGGCAGCGCCCCGTCCGCCGTGCCCGGCCGTTCGACCAGGGCGACCACTTGCGCCGCGCGCGCGGCGAGCGCGTGGTCGCCGGCTTCCAGTCTTGCCGCCGGGAAGCGGGCGGCGAGCGCGGCCTCGTCCTCGTCGAACGCGACGCGGCACAGGCCTCGTTCGGTCGCCGCGACCAGCAGCGGCCCCAGGCTGGTGACGACGCGCGTCCAGCGGATCAGCTCGCCCGGCGCGCCCCGCGATGCGGCGGCGGGCGCCATGCCGAGCCGGGGCGCGGCATCCGCATAGAAGCGGCTCGGCCCCGAATAGCCGGCCGCGTACACCGCCTCCGTCACCGATCCGCTCCTCAGCTCGTCCGCCGCCGCCGTGGACCGCCTAGCACGCGCATAGGCGGCGGGGGTTACGCCAAGCGCACGGGTGAACAGCCGGTGGAGGTGATACGGCGCATAGCCGGCCGCCTGCCCCAACTCGGCCAGCGTTGCCGTCCCGTCCGCCTCGATCAGCCGCGCCGCCGTTTCCACCGCGACGACGTCCCGCGCGCTTTCGTCGGGGCGGCACCGGCGACAGGCGCGAAACCCCTCGGCCCGCGCCGCCGCGCCGTCCGCGAAGAAGCGTACCGACCCGCGCCGGGGCCGGCGTGCCGGGCAGCTTGGTCGGCAATAGATGCCGGTGGTCGTCACTGCCGCGACGAACCGCCCGTCCGCACCGCGGTCGCGCGCCGCAAAGGCGACCCAGTCGGGGTCCAGCTCATCGGGGGGAAGATGGTCGGCCATGCCTCCTTCTACGCCCG
>CAKTFL010000425.1 GCA_934555855.1 uncultured Sphingomonas sp.
CCGCCGCAACCCCGTGCTAGCGGAAGCGGAAGCGCAGGCGGACGAGGCGCGCGCCGCCCGTGCGGAGGCGCGCGCCGGGATGTTTCCGACGGCCGATGTCAACATTACCGGCTATTCCACCGTGTCGCGCGATTTCGGTCCATCCGTCGACAACATCATCGAACGATCGCGCCCCCGCGCGCGCACCGATGCCCAGGTGGCGATCAACCAGACGCTGGTCGATTTCGGGACGACCTCCTCGCGCATCTCGGCCGCAAATGCCCGGTTGCGGGCGGCCGCTGCCGATATGGACGATGCCACCGTGCGGATCGCGCTGGCCACGGTCGGCGCTTGGTACGACGTATTCACCTTTCGCACCCTGCTGCACATCGGACGCACCTATCGCGAGGCTCTGGAGGCACGGCGCCAGGATTTCGCCCAGCGCATCCGGGAAGGCGCCTCGGCGCCGGTGGACGTCGCGCGCCTCGACAGCAGCCTCGCCACCCTGGACGGCCGCCTTGCCCGCTACCGGCGCGCTGTCGCCAACGCGGAGGCGCGGTTCACGCAGCTGAGCGGACAGCCCGTGCCCCCCACCCTGTTGCGCGCGCCCTTTCTGGGCAGCCTTCCCCTGACGATGCAGGATGCGCGCGCCGCCGTCGACCACGTGCCCGCGGTGCAGGCGGCGGATGCACAGGCCGAAGCGGCCCGCGGCGACGCCCGAGCGGCGAGCAGCGACATCCTGCCCAAGCTCAGCACTGGAATCGACGCGGGCCGCTATGGCGTGTTCGAGCCGGGGCCGGACTATGACGTTCGCGCCCGTCTCAGCCTGCGTTTGCAGATCGGGGGCGCGCAGGATGCCCGCCGCGACCAGATCCGCGCACGAGCGGCCGGCGCCCGCGCCCGGTCGGACCGGGTGCGCGAAGAGGCGGCGCGCGACGCCGTCATCGCCTGGACCGACGTTCAGGCCCTGCGCGACCAGACCGGTGCGCTGGAACAGAGCTACATCGCCGCCCGCCTGTCCCGTGACGCGACCGAGCAGCGGTTCCGGGTCGCGCGCGGCACGCTGTTCGACCTGATCGACGCGAACGACGCCTGGTTCCTCGCGGCGTCCAACTATGTGGAAAACCTCGCCGACCGCGACGCCGCACATTATGCGCTGCTCGCCCGCACGGGAGGGCTGCTCAACGCGCTCGGGCTCGACCGCGTCCATGCCTCGGAGCGGCGATGAATCGCGAGCTGGAGTTTCAGGAGCCCCGGCCCCGCTTCGCGGCATGGCTGACCGATCCGATGCGGCGCAACCGGAGCACCTATGCCAAGGTCGCCGTGGCTGCGGCGCTGATCAACATCTTCGGCCTCGTCACCTCGCTGTTTTCGATGATCGTGTATGACCGGGTATTGCCGAACAACGCGGTAGCCTCGCTGGTGGGGCTGTCGATCGGCCTGACGATCGTCGTCGTATTCGATTTCATCCTGCGAACGCTCCGGTCCTATTTCGTCGACGTGGCCGGCGCGAATGTAGACCGGGAGGTGGGCGAAAGCGCCTTTACACAGCTGCTCGCGATCAGGCTGGACCTGAAGCGCGGCTCGACCGGGTCGCTGGCGGGAATCATGCGCGAGCTGGAAACGCTGCGCGATTTCCTTGCCTCCGCGACCTTGTCGGCGATGGTCGATGTCCCCTTCATCCTGGTCACGCTGGCGGTGATCGCGGCGATCGGCGGCAAGCTGGTGCTGGTGCCGCTGGTGATGGTCCCGATCGTAATCGGCGGGGCCCTGCTCACCTTCCCGGCGATGGACCGCCTGTCGGGCGCCGCCATGAAGCAGGGCCTGGCCAAGCAGGCCGTGCTGGTGGAAACGATCGGCGGCATCGAGATGGTCAAGACCTCCGGCGCCGGTGCGCTGCTCGGCCGGCGCTGGCTGTCCGCGATCGACGCCCAGGCGGAGGGCTCGATGCGCCAGCGGCTGATCGGCACGATCAGCATGAACATCGCCAATTCTGCCCAGACGATCTCCTATGCCGGCACGGTGGTGATGGGCGTGTACATGATCGAAAACCGCGAGCTGACCATGGGCGGACTGATCGCCTGTTCGATGCTCGGCAGCCGGGCGGTCGCACCGCTTGCCCAGATCGCGCAGCTGCTGTCGCGCCTGACCGCGGCCAGGACCGGGTATCGCCAGCTCGACGGTTTCATGAGGCAGCGGAGCGAGCGGCCGGAGGGGACGCCGCTGCGCCCGGCCAGGGTCGACGGGCATGTCGAGCTACGCAATGTCTCGTTCCGCTATCCCGGCGCGGTCGAAGACGCGCTGCGCGGCATCGACCTGTCGATCACGGCCGGCGAGCGGGTCGCGCTGCTCGGCCGCGTAGGCTCTGGCAAGTCCACGGTCGCGCGGCTGATCCTGGGGCTTTATCAGCCGACCGACGGGCTGGTGCTGGTC
>CAKTFL010000426.1 GCA_934555855.1 uncultured Sphingomonas sp.
GCTCCAGCCGGCGGTGGTGAACATCTCCACCACCCAGAAGATCCCCGCTCAGCAGCAGCAGAACCCGTTCGCGGGCACGCCGCTGGGCGAGTTGTTCGGTCAGCAGTTCGGCTTTGGCGGCGGTCAGCAGGCGGCGCCGCGCGAGGCGCAGTCGCTGGGGTCGGGCTTCCTGATCTCCGCCGACGGCTATGTGGTGACCAACAACCACGTCATCGCGCCGGGCGCGCGCGGCGCGTCCGTCGAATCGATCACCGTCACGCTCCAGGACCGCAAGGAGTACAAGGCGCGGCTGATCGGGCGCGATCCGGCATCGGACCTCGCGCTGCTGAAGATCGATGCGGGTAGCCTGCCGTTCGTGCGGCTGGGCGATTCGACCCGTGCCCGCGTCGGCGACTGGGTGGTGGCGATCGGCCAGCCGTTCGGCCTGGGCGGCACGGTGACCGCGGGAATCGTGTCGGCGGTGCATCGTTCCACCGGCCAGGCGGGTCCGTTCGACCAGTTCATCCAGACCGACGCCGCGATCAACCAGGGCAACTCCGGTGGCCCGATGTTCAACATGCAGGGCGAGGTGATCGGCATCAACAGCCAGATCTTCTCCCAGTCGGGCGGGAACATCGGCATCGGCTTCGCGATTCCGGCGACTGAGGCCAAGCCGATCATCGACAAGCTGCGGTCGGGCCAGAAGATCCAACGCGGCTATCTGGGCGTCGGCATCGGTCCGGTCACCGACGACATCGCGGCGGCGCTCGGCATCGCCAAGAACCAGGGCGAGATCATCGGCTCGGTTGAGCCGACCGGCCCGGCGGCGAAGGCGGGGCTGCGCGTCGGCGACGTCGTGACCCGCGTCAACGGCAAGGATGTCGGCCCGGACCAGACGCTGTCCTATCTTGTCGCGAACACCGCGCCGGGATCGCAGGTGCGCTTCGACGTGCTGCGCGGGGGCAAGCCGACCACCGTCACCGCGACGGTCGGCACGCGTCCGGCCGAGGACCAGCTTGCCGCGCTTCAGGGCGGCGGCGACGATGACGACGCCATCCCCGGCGATGACAGCGGTTCGGCGACGCCGCAGGCGGCAAGCTCGATCGGCCTGACCGTCCAGCCGCTGACGCCGCAGATCGCGCGTTCGCTGGGCGTGGACTCGACGGTTCAGGGCGTAGTGGTGAGCCAGGTCGATCCGTCGAGCGACGCGGCCCAGAAGCTGCGGCGCGGCGACGTCATCCAGTCTGTCAACTCCGTGCCCGTCCGTACCGCGGCCGACGTCGCCCGCGCGGTGGCGAGCGCCAAGAGCGCCGGCAGGCCGCAGGTGCTGCTGCTGGTCAATCGCGGCCGGGGCAATGCCGGCTTCATCGCGGTGAAGATCAAGTAAGCCGGTTCGAGTGATGCAAGGGGCCGTCGCGGGGGAACTCGCGGCGGCCCTTTTGTTTTGCTTTCTCCGTGTTTCGCCTCGCAGGAAGCCGGAGCGGTGATGGGGGAGAGGTTGAATGGTTGACGGGATCCTGATCGGGGCGGGCGATGGCGGGGTGGACCCGCAGAGGCTGGACCTGCGTCTTGCCAACCGCCACGGGCTGATCGCGGGCGCCACCGGCACGGGCAAGACGGTCACGCTGCAACGTCTCGTCGAGGGCTTTTCGGCGGCGGGCGTGCCGTGCTTCGTCGCCGATGTGAAGGGCGACCTGGCCGGGCTTGCCATGTCGGGCTCCGCCACCGCGCGGACGCATGATGCGCTCGCGGCGCGGGCGGCCGAAGTGGGGGAGGTGGACTGGCGTTACCGGGACAACCCGGTCCAGCTGTGGGACCTGTTCGGCGCGCAGGGACATCCGATCCGCACCACCGTGACCGAAATGGGGCCACTGCTGCTGTCTCGGCTGCTCGACCTCAGCGACGCGCAGGAGGGGGTGCTGACCATCGCTTTTCACCTCGCCGACGAGGAAGCGCTGCCGCTGATCGATCTGGACGACCTGCAGGCGATGCTGGTCGAGGTGGCGGGGCGGGCGAGCGAGCTGACCACCCGCTACGGCAACGTGTCGAAAGAGTCGGTCGGCGCGATCCAGCGTGCGCTGCTCCAGCTGCGTGGGCAGGGCGCGGAGCATTTCTTCGGCGAGCCCGCGCTCGACCTGTCGGACTTCCTGCGGCTGGACGACAAGGGGCGGGGCGTGGTCAACATCCTAGCCGCCGACCGGCTGATGGCGAGCCCGCAGCTTTACGCGACGTTCCTGCTGTGGCTACTGAGCGAGCTGTTCGAAGCGCTGCCGGAGATCGGCGATCCGGACAAGCCGCGGCTGTGCTTCTTCTTCGACGAGGCGCACCTGTTGTTCGACAGCGCGCCCGACGCGCTGCTCGGCAAGGTCGAGCAGGTCGTGCGGCTGATCCGGTCCAAGGG
>CAKTFL010000427.1 GCA_934555855.1 uncultured Sphingomonas sp.
CCTATACCGACCGGCGCAGCCAGCTCGATTATGTCCAGACCGATGGCTGGCTGTTCGGCCCACAGAATGTGGTCAACGGCACCGCCGCTTCGACCGGGCTGACCACGGCGGCGCTGGGCAATACCGGCGCGGTGGTGAACGTGCCGCAGAACCTCGCCTTTGCGCGGCAGAAGGACCGTCGCCGCCGCATCAATGTCGCCGGCGCCGTGCAGGCCCAGCTGACCGATCAGCTGCTGCTGACCGTCGATGGCATCTATTCGAAGTTCGACGTGTTCACGACGCGCAACATCTTCGCCAACTTCTACTCCGCGCCCTATATTGGGCTGGGGCTGGACGAGACCGGATCGGCGATCGGGTTCAACCGGCCGGGGCAGCAGTTCCTGGCCGCCAACCCGCTGCTCGCGCAGCGCGTGTCGCTGTCGCAGAACGACAATATCGTCAACACCAACAACCGGCTTACCCAGACTTATCAGGTCGGCGGCAACCTGAAATGGAACCCGGCCGAGGACGTCGAGGTGCGACTGGACGCTTCCACGACACGGGCAAGGCAGCGCAATCCGACCCAGTTCGTCGTCGTCGGCTCGCTGGCGCAGACCAGTCCGCGCTTCGACCTGAACAAGGGCGAGGACCTGCCGATCGCGTCCAATTTCGGCAACATCACCGATCCGGCGCTGATGCGCGCGCACTTCACCGGCATCGAGGCCAATCGCGTCCGCGACACCAGCTCGGAGTTCCATTTCGATTCGGACTACAAGGTGCAGGACAGCATCCTGAAGACGGTGCGGATCGGCTTCGCCTATTCGGACCGCACCAAGATCCGCCGCTTCTTCAACAACCAGGACGGCAACTGCTCCTATTGCGGCTACGACATACCGATGGACCCGACGCTGCTGTCGCCCTTCCAGCTCGACAATTTCCTGTCGGGCGTGTCGGGCAGCGACAGCGTGCCGCGCCAGTTCTTCACCTATCACCCCGACGCGGTCATCGCCTTCCTGTCCAATCCGGCCAATCTGGCCCGCGCCCGCCAGGGTCGCACCCCGGCGCAGCAGGCCGCCGAGGCGGCGCGGCTGCTCGCCCTGCCCGGCGGCCCCTATGGCACGCGGGAGAATGTCGGCAGCCGGCTGGACGTCAACGAGCGGCTGCTCGCCGGCTATATCGCGATGCAGTTCGGCGGGGAGCGCTGGTCGGGCAATGTCGGCGTCCGCGTGGTCCGCACGCAAACCCGTTCGGAAGGGTTCGACCTGCCGGTGATCAACATCACCAACACGCCCGGCGACGATACGCTTCAGTTCACCTATGGCACATCTACGCCGATTTCGGTTCGCAACAGCTATGTCAACGCGCTGCCGTCGGCGAACATCAAGGTCAATCTGACGGAAAAGCTGATCACGCGCGCCGCCTTTTCGCAAACGGTGACGCGGCCGACGCTGACCGACCTCGGCGTCGACAATTCCTATGGCGGCCGCGTGTCGGTGCCGCAGTCGAGCGGCGGCAATCCGACGCTGCAACCGTTCAAGTCGACCAATTACGATCTGTCGCTGGAATGGTATCTGACCTCCGTCAGCTATCTCAGCGCCGGTGCCTTCTACAAGGATCTCAGCAACTTCCTGGAACTGCAGACGCTGCCGGTGCAACGCTTCGGCCGGACGTTCCAGGATACCCGCACGCGCAACGGCCAGACCGGCTATATCCGCGGCATCGAGGTCGGCGGCCAATATTCGCTCGACTGGCTGCCCGGCTTCGTGTCCGGCTTCGGCGTCGCGGGCAACTACACCTATGTTGAGAGCAAGGCGGAACGCGACGCCGCGCTGGTCGATTACGATTGCGGCTATAACGGGCTTTCGCCGCACTCGGCCAATGGCAGCGTGTTCTACGAGAAGTTCGGCCTGTCGGCCCGCGTCTCGTATAACTGGCGGTCCGAATATCTGCGCGCCTGCCGCTCGGACCAGGGCCGGCCGCGCAATCGTTCCAGCTACGGCCAGCTAGATTTCAACATCGGCTACGACATCACGCCCAACTTCCAGGTCTATGTTCAGGGGGTGAACGTCACCAACGAGCGGATCCATGAATGGTCAGCGATCGAGGAACGCTTCCTGCTGCTCCAGGAAACCGGAGCACGCTACAATTTCGGGGTCAGGGCCAGGTTCTGACGGAGGGGAGACGCCCGGCGCTCGCCTGGCGTCCCCCGATCAATCCGCCGCGTCGAAGACGAAGGCCGCGCCGACAAAATCACCCTTCAGCGGCGCGCGCAGGCCCCGCTCCATCCAGTACGCACCGCTCGCCCTCGCCGGCACCCCATCGGGCAGTGCACCGCCGCCGAGCAGCGACACCCGGTAG
>CAKTFL010000428.1 GCA_934555855.1 uncultured Sphingomonas sp.
GCAGAGATTGCAGCCCATGGCCATGGACCAGTGCCGCAGCGACCAGGGCAACCGAGCCTGCCGCGCCCGAGATCATCGCCGGTCGCCCCCCAGCGAACGCAATGACGATGCCGATGACGAAGGAGGCGAACAGGCTGACCTCCGGATCGACGCCTGCAACGAACGAAAAGGCGATCACTTCGGGAATGAGGGCAAAGGTGCCGACCATGCCCGCAAGGACGTCGCGCCGGGCGGCGCGCGCGCCGTCGAACCACTCGGCGCGGTAGCGGGTAAGAGATTGGACGTTCATGCTGTAATCCGCATTCACAGCAACCGTGCGCGACGCGATGGGCATGATGTCGGATGCAGGTGCGTTGTCCGGCGGATCGGCGGCCGGAATAGCCACCCGGGGTCTCACCGGGTCCAGGCGAATGGCGCCAGCTAGCGCTGCCGGGCGGCACGCGCAACCACATGTGGCTGTAGAACGTCAACGGGCCTGCCCACTCGCCCGCCCGGTCGCCTCCGCAGCGACCCGGAAGCGGCGTTCACGCGCCTTGCCCGCTTGCGTTTATTCATGCCAGGTGCCGCCCTGCCGATCCGCCAGCGGGCCGATGACGGTCGATGCCAGCCTTCCAAGGACCGGCGCCATGTCGTTCACATGTCCGCCGAGGTCGGCCTCACGATCACTTCGTTGATGTCGACGCCGTCGGGCTGTTCGAGCGCGTAGCGGATCGCGCGCGCGATGGCGTCGGGGGTCAGCGACTTCTGCCGCCAGCCCTTCAGCGCCGCGGCGACCGCCGGGTCGGTGATGTCGTTGCCCAGCTCGGTCGTGGTGACGCCGGGGGAGATGAGGGTGGACCGGATGTCGTCATGTTCCTGTCGCAGCCCTTCGGTGATCGCGCGGACCGCGTGCTTCGTGCCGCAGTAAACCGCGGCGGTCGGCAGCACGAGGTGCGCGGCCACCGAGGCGACGTTGACGACATGGCCGCCCTTCTGCGCGACGAAGCGCGGCAGCACCGCGGCGATGCCGTTAAGGACGCCATGGATGTTCACGTCGATCATCCGCTTCCACTCGTCCCGCTTCAGCGCGGCGAGCGGCGACAGCGGCATCACGCCGGCGTTGTTGACCAGCACGTCGATCCGCCCGAACCGCGCCTCGCCACCCTCAACGAACGCATCGAAGTCGGCGCTGTCGGTCACGTCGAGTTCGCGCCACGCGACCTTCTCGCCCAACTCGTCCGCCAGCGCTTTCAGCCGGTCGCCGCGGCGTGCGCCGATGAACAGCCGCGCGCCGGTCGCTGCCAGTTCGCGCGCCGTCGCTTCGCCGATGCCGCTCGATGCGCCGGTGATCAGCACGACCTTGTTCACGAGTCTCGTCATGATGCTCCCTTTCCAGATAACAGGTGACGGCAGGCTGATGCCCGCCCGGAAGCCCGAGGCGGTAGAGCGATCGTCCGAACGATTTGCACGATCCTCCAGAACCGGCGAGAACTGCTTGCGGGCGCGCCCGGCATGGCCAATCAGCACATGCATGGAAAAGATCGCCGAGCTTGCACAGGTCATCGATCGCCACGTCGGTGTGTCGGGCATCTGCACCACGGCAGCGCCGCGACTGTCCCTGATCCGCACCGAGCAGCCGAGCGTTCCCACGCCCGCGGTGTACGAGGCATCGCTTTGCCTGATCGCCCAAGGGTCCAAGCAGGTCTCGATCGGGGAGCATAGCGTCGTCTACGACGCGTCTCATTATCTGCTGGTCTCGGTCGACTTGCCGCTTGTCGGCCATGTCCTGGAGGCGAGCCCCGATCGGCCGTACCTTTGCTGCAAGGTCGACCTCGACCCCGCGATGCTGGCAGACCTGATGGTCGCCGAGGGCGGCGCAGTCCAGCGCACCGATCTGCCGGTGCTGGGCGTGTATCCTAGCGACCCGGATCTCATAGACGCGGCATACCGGCTGGTCCGCCTGCTCGACCGTCCCGACACCATCGGCGCACTCGCGCCGCTGATCGAGCGTGAGATCCTTTACCGGCTGCTCACCGGCCCGCACGGCCCCATGCTGCGCCACGTCGCGACGGCGGGCAGCCATCTCAACCAGGTCAGCCGCGCCATCGCGGCGATCCGCCGCCGCTTCGACGGACAGATCCGCATCGAGGAGGTCGCCGCCGAAGCCGGCATGAGCCCGTCGTCGCTCCACGCGCACTTCAAGGCGATCACGCGCATGACACCGCTCGAATACCAGAAGCAGTTGCGGCTCCAGGAGGCACGCCGCCTGATGCTGGTGGGCGCCGCCTCGGCGGGCACGGCGGGATTCGCGGTCGGCTATGAGAGCCCGTCCCAGT
>CAKTFL010000429.1 GCA_934555855.1 uncultured Sphingomonas sp.
AACAGCGCTTTTCAACACACGTCGATCCTGGTTCGGCCCCTCCAGCTAAGCCGCTCGTCCGACACGCCTGACGCGTGCGAGCCAAGCGGCGCACCTGGTGGAGCCGCCGGGTACTGCCCCCGGGTCCGCTGCGCCTATTGTACGCCGCAGTTTATCGCCATAGCCGGGTAAAACCCGACAAGCCCGATATAGGACGCCCGCACGGGGATGAAAACCCCGCCTTTCGGTCGCCATAAACAAGGTTCATAGACGCCGTCATGTTGACCCAGCGTTCCCGATACGCGCTGCGCGCGATGTTTTTCCTGGCGGAAGCACCGGCTGGCGGCCCTCCCGTTCCCATGACCCGGATCGCGGCCGAGGCGAACGTGCCTCGCAAGTTCCTGGAGCTGATCCTGGCTGACCTGCGCGAAGCGGGGCTGCTGGTCAGCCACCGCGGCAAGATGGGCGGATATCACCTCGCCCGCCGCTCCCACCTCATCTCGCTCGGCGACATCATCCGGGTGATCGAGGGGCCGCTGGCGCTGGTGCCGTGCGTCAGCCGCACCGCTTATCGCCGCTGCACCGACTGCAAGAGCGAGGCGGACTGCGCCATCCGCCATGCCATGATGCGCGTGCGCGACGAAACCGCACGCATCCTGGACGGTACCAGCCTGGCCGACGCCACGGCCGAGGATCTGGCGGTGGCTTAAGCCCTCGGCCGCGCCTTCAACTCGTCGCGGATTTCACGAAGCAGCGCGATCTCCACGGGTTCGGGCGGCGGCGGTGTTGCCTGCTCCGCTTCGTGGCGCAGGCGCGCGGCCTCCTTTTCGAACATGGCGGTGGCGCGATTGATCGTCCGCACCAGCATGAAGATGATGAAGGCGACAATGACGAAATTCACCACCTGGGTGATGAACGCGCCATAGCCGAGCAGCGGCACCCCCGCCTTCTTCAGCGCGGCATAGTCGGTCGAGCCGGCAAGGGCGGCTGGCACCGGCCCCAGCGGCACGAAATAGCTTGAAAAGTCGAGCCCTCCGAAAAGCTTGCCGATTACCGGCATCAGCACGTCCTCGGTCAGTGAGGTAACGATACGGCCGAACGCGGCACCGATGATGACGGCCACGGCCAGGTCGAGCACGTTGCCCCGCGCGATGAATGCCCGGAACTCCTTGAACATGTTCGCCTCCCCTTGGTTGTAAACGCCAATGTCCTGTAACGCCGCGCCGCGTGCAAGCCTGGGAGGCGAGATGACGACCGAGACCGTGTGGGAAGGCAAATATCTGGCCGCGATGAAGAAAGACGGCTGGGAATGGGCCGAACGCAAGGGGCGCATCGGCGCCGCGGTGATCGTCGCGGTGCATGACGAGCAGCTGATCCTGGTGGAACAGTTCCGCATCCCCATCGACCAGCGCTGCCTGGAGCTGCCCGCCGGGCTGGTCGGCGACGATGCGGCAGGCGAAAGCCTGGAAGACGCGGCGATCCGCGAGCTTGAGGAAGAGACCGGCTATCGCGCGGGCGCGATCGAGAAGCTGGGCGACTATTACGCCTCGCCCGGCATGACGTCGGAGGCGTTCAGCCTGGTACGCGCGACCGACCTGACCCGCGTCGGCGAGGGCGGCGGCGAGGAGAATGAGGACATCACCGTCCACCACGTCCCGGTCGGCGAGCTGGAACACTTCGTCGCAGACAAGCGGGCCGCGGGCGTGGCGATCGACGGCAAGCTGCTCGCGCTTCTCGGGCCGCGCCTGTAGGGACGGCTCAACCGAGCGACTGGCGCGTGTGCGTCAGCCGCCCGGCCCGCCTTCAGCGAAAATTGTCGGCGTAGCTTTGCAGCTTCAGCGTCATTTCCGGCGCTGGGGTCAGGGTGTAATCCCAGCCCTGCCGCTCGCAATGCGCGATGGCGGCCTCAGCGGTAGGAAAGCCCAGCCGGACCTGATCGCGGGTGTCGCCGCTGCCCGCCCATCCGGTCAGCGGATCGGGCTTCTTGGCCTCGGCGGGCTCAAATTCCAGCTGCCAGCGATCGGTGCGCGAGCGGCCGGACTGCATGGCGTTCTTGGGACGCTGATAGATGCGGGCGGTAGGCATGGTGTGGCTCTTTATCGTGCCGAGGATGAACGCGCATCCGCCTTTTTGGTGCGAAGTGTCGCCGATGCGCCGGCGGGGTCGTCGGGCCAGGGGTGGCGGGGATAGCGGCCACGCATCTCCCTGGCGATCGCGACCCAGCTGCCCGCCCAGAAACCCGGCAAGTCGCGAGTGGTCTGGATCGGACGGCCGGCGGGCGAGGTCAGACTGAGCACCAGCGGCACGCGATTCGTGCCGATCACGGGAT
>CAKTFL010000430.1 GCA_934555855.1 uncultured Sphingomonas sp.
TTCGGCGTCGCGGCCGCCGGCACCTTGCCCAGCGAGCCATAGTCGCCGATCCGCTCTCCAACATTGTGCGACAGCGCGCCCAGAGCGCCGTACACCGCCGGGGCGTCGACCTGACGGGTCGAGATGGCGCGGGTCACAACCTCCCGGCCCGCGTCCAGGCTGGCCGGGGCCGGGCCGCCCTGGCGCTGGAACGCCTGTTCGGCGCGCGCGGCCGCCTGGACGAAGGCGGGGGTCGCGCTTTCGGGCACGGTGCGGTTCAGCGCATAGGCGGTGGGCGCGCAGCCGATCAGGATCAGCATGATCAGCCCCATGCCCTTCTGCCCGTCATTGCTGCCATGGGCGAAGCTGACGCCGGTGCAGGTCAGGATCAGCAGCGCGCGGATGCCGCGCGGTGGCGGGCGGTCATGCGCGGGCTCGCGATACATGGCGGGGTCGCGAATGAACCGCTTCATCGTCAGCAGCAGGACCAGCGCGCCGACAAAGCCGAGCAGCGGGCTGAACAACAGCGCCGACAGCACCTTCTGCGCCTGGATCCAGGCAACGCCCGACGCGCCGCCGGGCCCGTCCGACAGCAACTGGTTGGCAATGCCCACGCCCAGGATCGACCCGATCAGCGCATGGCTCGACGAATTGGGCAATCCGACCGCCCAGGTCGCGAGGTTCCACAGGATCGCCGCTATCAGCAGCGCGAAGATCATCGCATAGCCGCCCGCGCTGCCGACATGCAGGATCAGGTCGACCGGCAGCAGCGTGATTATCGAATAAGCGACCGCACCCGAGGATGTCAGTACGCCCAGGAAGTTGAAGAAGCCCGACCACACCACCGCGATCGGCGCGGGCAGCGCATGGGTGTAGATCACCGTCGCGACGGCATTGGCGGTGTCGTGAAAGCCGTTCACGAACTCGAAGCCGAGCGCGATCAGCAAGGCGACGCCCAGGAACAGGAAGGCCCCGATCGCCAGCGTCTCACCGACCTGATGAGTGTCGGCCAGGATGCTGCCGCCCGCATAGGCGAGTCCGGCCACGACCAGGAACAGGAAGATCCAGCGGCCGGCTGGATGGATGCTGTGATCGAGCCGGGGGCCGCGCAACGGCGCACCGGCGTTGGCGCCGGCGGCAAGGATACTGGTTGCCATGACGCCCGCCGCAGTGAACCCGCTCGATGACAATCCCGTGTCGCTTTAATGACATCGGCGGGCTTGCAGGCCGGTGAAACGTACAACCCGGCAGCGTCCCGGTCAGAAGGTGAAGGTCAGGTCGGTATAGGCGTATCGCGTGTCACCGGCATAAGCGACGTTGGGCGCGTCGCGCAGGAACCGCCCCTTGGCAAGGTAGGCGAAGCCGCTTTCCAGGCGCAGTGCCTTGGGCTTCAGCCAATAGCGCAGGCGCGCCTCGATCTGATGCGCGGCGAAGCTGCCCGACCGGCCGGCGCGATCCCGGATTTCGGTGGCGGAAAAGGCGTCGCCGGGCTGGTCCAGCCAGAACGGGCGATACATGACATAGCCGTCCAGCCGCTTTGTCGGCACCGCCTCGAACCGGACGCCAGGCGACGACAGGTTCGACCGATTGATCGGTCCGTACAGGCTGGTCGGCCCGAACTCGAACCGACGCGCGCCATACAGGAAATCGAACCTGTTATAGGTGCGCGGGTTGCGCCGGTCGCCGCTCGCGCGATCATATTGCAGCGCGACCCGCGGCTTCCAGGGGGCAGCGAAGGTGCGACCGATCTCGGCATGGACGGCATAGGCCGATACCGACAGGTCGGTCGTATCCGTCGCGCTGGCGCTCGAACGGGTGCGGCCGTGCTGGTAGATCACCTCCACCTCATGATCGAACCGGCCGGCCGACGGCGCCATGGCCCAGCGCAGGCCGGGAGTCACGAGCCGGCGGTTGCGGGTCTGATATCCCGGCGAGTCACGCTCGGTCAGGCCATAGGCGTAGAGTTCCAACGTCCCGCCGCCGACATGCGCCTTGGTGAAGGAGCCGCCATAAAGCTGGAGGTCGGTCGTCTGGCGATCAAGCTCGACGGCATTGTCGCGGATGCCGGCGCGGTCGCCGGGCAGGCGCACCTGCGGCATCGACCAGAACAGGATCGCCCTGTCCCCCGCCTTGTTGGCATAGGTCAGGCGCGCGCCGGCATAAGCATTGGTATTGTTGCGGAACAACTGGCGCGAGACGAGCCGTCGCGAACCGATGTCCTGCGTGAAGCGGCCGACCGTCAGCTCGCTTTTGGAGCCCGCGCCAAACCGATCGCCGAGCGACACGCCGACATAGGCCTGAATCGGCTCAAGCG
>CAKTFL010000431.1 GCA_934555855.1 uncultured Sphingomonas sp.
GCTCAGCCCTGGTCGCCGCCCACTCTGGCGGACCTGTCGGCCGGCGATCTCGGCTGGCTGGTCGATGCCAGGCCCGAGTTCATCCTGCTCGGCACCGGCGCGGCGCTGACGCGTCCTTCGCCCGCGCTGACCCGCCATCTCCAAGCGCAGGGCATCGGGCTGGAGGTCATGGACAGCCGCGCCGCTGCCCGCGCCTGGGGCGTATTGCGCGGCGAAGGCCGGGTGATCGCGGCGGCTCTGTATCCGCTGGGTTGAGCCGCCGCACCGTCCTTCGCCCTGAGCTTGTCGACGGACGCTCCACCTCCGCACGGACGGGTTTAGACAGGCTCAGCCCGGATGGAAGAGAGGTCGCGTAAGCTCCCCCGCTCCCTTTACCGAAACGCCACGTCCGTCATCCGGCTTCGTGCCGGCGTCCATGATGCAGCTGGCTGCTCGTTTCGTTCAGCACAAGCCGCTCGCGGAAAGGTGGATTCCGGCACGAGGCCGGAGTGAGGGGTAGTCGCAAAGAGCAACACCGTGGAACCACGACGCCTTGGTCTTTGTCGTGACGAATTGGCTACCCCTTATCCGATCAAGAAGCAGCCCTCCGACAAGCTCAACGCGAACGGGATTGGGGGCAGCCCCTCTTCCCGTTCGGCCTGAGCCCGTCGAAACCCTGCCCTTTTCCTCAGATCCGCGCCGTTCCGGGATAGGCGAACAACAGGTCCGCGTCCCCGCTCGCTTCGATCGTCTCGGACCCGGTAACGGTCACACACTCGCCCGCCTGCCAGTCCACGCCGGCGACCGAGCCGGAGCCCTTGATCGGCACCAGCCATCCCGTGGTCCCCTCCGGCAGCGCGACCGAACGCCCGCCCGTCCAGCGCTCCAGCACGAATTTGGGTCCTTCGACCTGTATCGTCCGTCCCGGTTCGACCTCTCCCGGCGAGGCGATCGGCCGGTACGGATCGAGGTGAGCGACGTCGACCCCGTCCTTCAGATGCAGTTCGCGATCTGACCCGTAATCATAGAGGCGATAGGTGGTTTCCGAATTCTGCTGCACCTCAATCACCGTCAATCCGCCGCCGATCGCGTGAACCGTCCCCGATGGCGCGTAATAGAAGTCGCCGGCGTTGATCGGTACCCAGTCCAGGTCCCGCTCGATCGACCCGTCCTGCGCGTCGGCCCGCAGCTGGTCCCTCGTCATGGTCTGCTTGGGACCGAGCGCTATGGTGGCGCCTGGCTCCGCCTTCAGCACATTCCAGCACTCGTCCTTGCCGCGCGGCAGGCCGCGCTTGTGCGCTTCCTCATCGTCGGGATGGACTTGCACCGACAACCGCTCCGAGGTGAAAAGGTATTTGATGAGCATCTCGGGCTTCGAATTGCCCGGCTCCTGGAACCAGACCTCGCCCACCGGATCGCCACCCTCCGGCACGTCGGGAAAGCCGGGGAACAGGGTGCGCCGACCCCAGGGTTTCTCGACGCGATGGGTGTGAAGCTTGGTGGCAGGCATGATCTTTCCGATTCGATGGTGCGGCGACGTTGCGACGCCGTAACGCTGCAACGCCTTGGCCGATCCCGGCAAGTCTGGCTATTGTTCGCGCCCGCTCCTCCCTGCTACAGCGGCCCGCGATGCGTACCCCCCCGTTCAAAGCGTTCGTCGGAGCGCTGACCGCCCTCGCCCTCCTGCCGCTCGGCGCCTGCGCCGCCAACAAGGCTGGCCGCGGCGACACCCCCTATGTCGCGCGCGACGTCGGCACCCTGTATTCGCTTGCCAAGAAGCGGCTGGACCAGGGACGCTACAAGGAGTCGGCGGTCCTGTTCGACGAGGTCGAGCGCCAGCATCCCTATTCGATCTGGGCCCGCCGGGCGCAGCTGATGAGCGCGTTCAGCTATTATCTGGGCAAGGATTACACCAACTCGATCCAGTCGGCGCAGCGCTTCCTTGCGGTGCATCCGGGCAATCGCGACGCCTCCTATGCCTATTACCTGGTCGCGCTCGGCTATTACGAGCAGATCCAGGACGTGACCCGTGACCAGAAGATCACGCGTCAGTCGCTGGATGCGCTAGGCGAGCTGACGCGGCGTTATCCGAACACCCGTTATGCGGCGGATGCGCGGCTGAAGATCGACCTGGTCAACGACCATCTCGCGGGCAAGGAGATGGAGGTCGGCCGCTTCTACGAAAAGCGCGGCCAGTGGTTGGCGGCGACGCTGCGCTTCCGCAAGGTCGTGGACGGTTACCAGACCACCACCCACACGCCCGAGGCGCTGATGCGCCTGACTGAAACCTATCTGAACCTCGGCGTTCCGGTCG
>CAKTFL010000432.1 GCA_934555855.1 uncultured Sphingomonas sp.
GCAGATAGGTGACGATCGCCTTTACTGTCACCACGCCGACCACTGCCAAAGCGAGCTTCGGCCAGATTGCCCAGATGGCGCGCAGGTCGACGCTCATGCCGACGGTGATCAGGAATACGCCCAGCGCCAGCCCGCGGAACGGGGCGGTGATGACCTCCACCTCGCTGTGATATTCGGTTTCCGCAATCAGCAGGCCGGCCAGCAATGCGCCGACGATCGGTGACAGGCCGGCCGCGCTGGTCGCAACGCTGGCGATGATCGCGACGAGCAGCGAGGCGGCGAGGAACAGCTCCGGGCTCTTGGTGCGGGCTGCCTGGGCGAAAAGGCGCGGAAGTAACAGCCGGCCGCCGACATACAGGGCGGCCACGGTCATTGCCCCGCGCAGCGCGACCGAGCCGATCGCCAGCCAGCCGCCTTCTCCCGCCATCGGAGCCATCGCACCGAGCAGAAAGATGATCGGCACTAGCGCCAGATCCTCGAACAGCAGCATGGCAAAGGCGGCGCGGCCGACGGCGCTGGTCGTCCCGGCCAGCGGCAGGACCAGCGCGGTGGATGACAGCGACAAAGCGAGGCCGAGCCCGAGCGAGCCCTGCCACGGCTGTCCCATCAACATCAATCCGGCCCCGATCAGCAGGGCGGAGCCCAGCAATTCGGCGACGCCCGTGCCGAACACCAGCCGCCGCAAGGTCCAGATCCGGCGGAACGATAGTTCCAGCCCGATGGCGAACAGCAACAGGATGATGCCGAACTCCGCAAACGGTTCGATCGAGTGCGGGTTGGAGATGGTGAGGTGATACAGCCAGGGGTGCCGCGCGACGAGACTGCCAAGGCCCGCCGGCCCGACCAGCATCCCCACCAGAATGAAGCCGATCACCGGGCTGATCCTCAGCCGGGCAAAGGCGGGGATTACCAGCCCCGCCGCGCCGAGGATTACCAGCGTGTCGGAAAGGCCCTGATTGTCGAGCGATATTGCCATGGCCGCATCAAAGCAGCCCCGGCGTCATTTGTCAGGCCAGGAAGATCGACAATCGCCCGTTCCGTCGGTGCCGAATACCGGCTCAGGCGAACCGGGCGGCGGGCGGGCATGATCGCCCGCCCATCGCCCGGTACTCCGGTTCAGGCCCAATTGGCCATTTTGGTTTCCAGGTTGACGCGAACGGCCTCGAAGAACTGCTCGGTGGTCATCCACGCCTGGTCCGGGCCGATCAGGATCGCGAGATCCTTGGTCATCTTCCCGCTTTCAACCGTCTCGATGCAGACCTGCTCCAGCGTTTCGGCGAAGCGGGTGACATCCGGCGTGCCGTCGAACTTGCCGCGGTACTTCAGGCCGCCGGTCCAGGCGAAGATGGACGCGATCGGGTTGGTCGACGTCGCCTTGCCCTGCTGGTGCTGGCGGTAATGGCGGGTGACGGTGCCATGCGCGGCTTCGGCCTCGACGGTGTTGCCGTCCGGCGTCAGCAGCACGGAGGTCATCAGGCCGAGCGAGCCGAAGCCCTGAGCCACCTGGTCGGACTGGACGTCGCCGTCATAGTTCTTGCAGGCCCAGACGAATTCGCCGTTCCACTTCAGGGCCGACGCGACCATGTCGTCGATCAGGCGATGTTCGTAGACAATGCCTGCTTCCTTGAACTTGTCGGCGAACTCCGTCTCGAACACTTCCTGAAACAGGTCCTTGAAGCGGCCGTCGTAGGCCTTGAGGATCGTGTTCTTGGTGGACAGGTAGACCGGCCATTTCAGATTCAGGCCGTAATGCATCGAAGCGCGCGCGAAATCGCGGATCGAATCGTCGAGATTGTACATCGCGAGCGCGACGCCCGACGCCTTGAACTGGTACACCTCGCGATCGATGACCTGGCCGTCATCGCCCTCGAAGACGAGGCGCAGCTTGCCCGGTCCCGGGACGCGGTAGTCGGTCGCGCGATACTGGTCGCCGAATGCATGGCGGCCGACCACGATCGGGTGGGTCCAGCCGGGGATCAGGCGCGGCACATTGTTGATGACGATTGGCGCGCGGAAGATGGTGCCGCCCAGGATGTTGCGGATGGTGCCGTTCGGCGACTTCCACATCTCCTTGAGGTTGAACTCCTGCACGCGGGCTTCGTCGGGCGTGATGGTGGCGCACTTCACGCCCACGCCATACTTCTTGATGGCGTTGGCGGCATCGATGGTGATCTGGTCGTCGGTCTCGTCGCGCTTCTCGACGGCGAGGTCGTAATATTCGAGGTCGATGTCGAGATAGGGCTGGATCAGCCGCTCGCGAATCCATTGCCAGATGATCCGGGT
>CAKTFL010000433.1 GCA_934555855.1 uncultured Sphingomonas sp.
GGCCAAGGCGTCACCGGGCGACGAGGCGCAGCCGGACGGCCCCGGCGGCGAAAGCCGCGCAACCGTGCCGAGCAAGCTGTTCGCCACCGTGCTGCACGATCCGGCCCGGCGCACACCGCGCGCCTATGTGCTGCCCGCCGATTCCCAGCCCGACATGCCGACCACGGTCGCCTTTCTCAACACACTGCTCAAGAACGGCGTCGAGGTGCAGCAGGCGAGTGCCGCCTTCACCATCGGCGGCAAGACCTATCCGGCGGGCTCGTACATCGTGCGCGCGGATCAGGCGTTCCGCCCGCATGTCCTCGACATGTTCGAGCCGCAGGATCACCCGCACGACTTCGCCTATCCCGGCGGGCCGCCGGTGCGCCCCTATGACATAACCGGCTATACGCTGGCGTTGCAGATGGGCGTGAAGTTCGACCGGCTGCTCGATGCCGCGCCGCCGTCGATGCCGGCGTTGCCGGACCTGATCGCCTCACCGCCCGCCGGTCACGTCATCGGCACCGGCGAGGCGGGCTATGTCGTCGCCCACGGGACGAACAACAGCTTCCGCCTGACCAACCGGCTGCTGAAAGCGAAGGCGCGGGTGGAGTGGATTGCCGCTCCCGTTACGGTGCGGGGCCATGCACTGCCGCCGGGCGCGCTGTGGATCCCGGCTTCGGCAAAGGCGAGGGCGATCGTGGAGGCGGCGGTCGGGCCGCTCGGCATCGACGCCTACAAGGTGGCCGCCCGGCCCGAGGGGGCGAGCGTCGCCCTGAAACCGGTGCGGATCGGCCTTGTCGACGTCTATGGCGGCTCGATGGCGTCCGGCTGGACCCGCTGGATCTTCGAGCAGTTCGAATTCCCCTACAAGCGCGTCTACCCGCAGGAACTCGACCGCGGGAACCTGAGGGGCAAGTACGACGTGCTGGTATTCCAGAGCGACGTGTTCGGGCGAGAGGGCGGGCGGCCGCGCAAATTGCCAGACGCGGCCGACATACCGGCGGAATATCGCCCGATGCTGGGGCAGCTTACCGACGCGAAGACCCTGCCGCAGGTCGGCGCCTTTGCGAAAGCGGGCGGCACGGTGGTCGCGATCGGCAACGCCACGTCGATCGGTGCCAAGCTCGGGCTCGGCGTGACGAATACTCTGACGGTGGAAAAGGATGGCAAGCGTACGCCTTTGCCGAGCACGCAATTCTATGTGCCCGGTTCCATCCTTTCGGCGCAGTTCGATCCGTCGAACCCGCTGGCTTACGGCATGTCGGCGACGGCGGACGTGTTCTACTATAACGACCCGGCCTACAAGCTGGCCGATGGGGACACGAACCTGCGCCGGGTCGCGTGGTTCGCCGGCGACGACCCGCTGCGGTCGGGCTGGGCATGGGGTCAGAAGCGGCTGAACGGCACGACGGCGATCGTGGACGCGACGCTGGGCAAGGGGCACGTCTATCTGCTCGGCCCTGAGGTGACGCAGCGCGCGCAACCCTACGCGACGTTCAAACTGCTGTTCAACGGCGTCCTGTACGGCCCCAGCCAGGCCCCGGCGCGGTAGGGCGGGGCGGGCCGGGAACCGCCGTCCGGTCTTCATGCCGCCGCCGCGTCGGGAGCGGCTTTCCGCCAAGCCGTTCTGCCGGCAGTGAGAAATCTGGGGTGGAACGGCACGTTCGCCGGTTTTGGCCGTTCCGTAGGGGAGAGGAACCCGCCCTGGGCGGCCATCACGGGAGAACAGGCGATGTTCGGGTGGGACAAGCCCAAGCGGCCCAAAGTCGTCGCGTTCGACGTCGTTGGCACTGTGTTTCCGCTGGAGCCCCTCCGATCGTCGATCATGGCGTTGGGATTGCCGCCGTCGGGACTGGAGGCGTGGTTCGCCGCCGGGTGCCGCGATGCGTTCGCGATGACCGCAGTCGGGGACTATGAAGCGTTCACCACCGTTCTCGAAGGCGCGCTGGATCAGGTGCTGGCGGAGCAGCAGCTCGACCCGCCCGCGCAGGACCGCAAGGCGCTGGTCAGGCAGCTGGAAGCGCTCGACCCGCGGGCCGGTGCTCGCGAAGCATTCGCGATCCTGGCGCAAGGCCGCATCCCGGTGATGGCACTGTCCAACGGCGCGAAATCAGCGACCAGGCAACTTCTTGCCCGTTGTGAGCTGGCTACCATGGTCGCGCATGTCGTGTCCGTGGACGAGGTGAAGCTCGCGAAGCCCCGGGGCGAGGTCTATCGTCACGCCGCCGATGTGGCGGGCGTCGAGCTGAAGGAACTGGCGCTGGTCGCGGCGCATCCCTGGGA
>CAKTFL010000434.1 GCA_934555855.1 uncultured Sphingomonas sp.
CCGTGCGGTCGAGATCGACGACCACGACGTTTGCGCCCTCATCGGCAAACCGGCGCGCCGCTGCGCGACCGATGCCGGACGCAGCACCGGTGACGAGCACCGTCTTCCCTTCGAAACGCGGCATGTCGTGATCCTCGAATGGTGTACGCGGCTCCAACGGGGAACGTCGGCCCAAGTTGCACGCCGCGTTCAGTCCGCAGGACGGGTCGGCGTGGCGTTACGCTTGCGCCACAGGCCAAACGCGGTGAGGAGGGTTGCCGCAGCGCCGCCGGTCAGGATCACGGAAGGCCGCAAACCGGTGCGCACCGCCGCGCGGTCCAGTGCCACCTCAAGGCTCCCTGCGACGTTCACCGCGCGAGGAACGACCTGTGTGTCGAGAAACAGCTTGGGTCCCGAGGGGCGGGATGGCTGCTTCATCAGATAATCTCGTCCGACGGTCATCCGCTTTCTCCCTCGCTGATCGGCGGCGCCGTTCCACGATGAACGTAGATCAACGACACCGCGTTGTACCTGGCACAGAACGTGGGCACGAGGCGGATATATCCCCACCGCCTTTCAGGCCGGAGCAGTCGATTGGCAGAGCCCACTTTCAAGCCGTATCGCCTGCCCTCCGGTGGTTGGGGGTCCGCGCGCTCCGTCGCGGAAATCGTGGGTCGCGAGGGCGTGGCGGCGAGCGGCGCGATCGCGCTGACCCGGCACAACAAGGTCGATGGCTATCAATGCAACAGCTGCGCCTGGGTGAAGCCGGCCAGTCCGCTGCCGTTCGAATTCTGCGAGAACGGCGTCAAGGCCGTCGCCTGGGAGATCACCGCCCATCGCTGCACCCCGGCCTTTTTCGCCGAGCACACCGTCAGCGAGCTGCTCGGTTGGGACGACTACCATCTCGAAGAACCGGGTCGCCTGACCCATCCGCTGCGCTACGATGCGGCGACCGACAAATATCTGCCGGTTTCCTGGGGGCATGCGATCGAGGAGATCGCGCGCGAGCTGCGGGCCGTGGAGGACAAGCGCAAGGGGGCGGTATTCTACAGCTCCGGTCGCCTGTCCAACGAGGCGAGCTATCTCTACGGATTGTTCGCGCGGCTGTACGGCAACAACAACCTGCCCGACTCGTCCAACATGTGCCACGAGACGACCTCCGTGGCGCTGCCCGCCAGCATCGGCCAGGGCGTCGGCACCGTCGACCTAGCCGATTTCGCACGGTCGGACTGCATCATGTTCTTCGGCCAGAACCCCGGCAGCAACTCGCCCCGCATGCTCCACCCGTTGCAGGAGGCGAGCAAGCGCGGCGCGGCGATCATCACCTACAACCCCTTGCGCGAGCGCGGGCTGGAACGCTTCATCAATCCGCAATCGCCGACCGAGATGCTGACCGGCAAGGAAAGCCGGATCAGTTCGCAATACCACCAGGTCCGGGCCGGCGGCGATCTGGCCGCGCTTACCGGCATCTGCAAGGCGGTGCTGGCGCTGCACGACCGGGCGGTGGCCGCGGGCGATCCGCCGATCCTCGACGAGGCGTTCATCGCCGAACACACCCACGGCTTCGATTCCTTCGCCGCCTGGGTCCGCGCGCAGGAGTGGGGCGATCTGGAACGCCATTCCGGTCTCCATCGTGCCGACCTGGAGTCGACCGCGACGGTGTACGCCCATTCGCGCAACGCGATCGGCGTCTATGGCATGGGGCTGACCCAGCATCAGGCGGGCGTCGAGACGGTGCGGATGCTCGTCAACCTGCTGCTGCTGCGCGGCAACATGGGGCGTGCCGGTGCGGGCATCTGCCCGGTGCGCGGGCATTCCAACGTGCAGGGCCAGCGCACCATGGGCGTCACGGAAAAGCCCGAACTTTTCCCGCTCGACCGATTGGGCGAACAGTTCGGGTTCGAGCCCCCGCGCGAGCCCGGCTACAACACCGTGGAGGCCTGCGAGGCGATCCTGCGCGACGAGGTGCAGGCCTTTGTCATGATGGGCGGCAACTTCGTCCGGGCGATCCCCGACCACGGCCAGATGGAACCGGCGTGGCGCAAGCTGCGCCTGACGGTCAACGTTATCACCAAGCTCAATCGCAGCGCGTTGCTGCCCGGCGAGATCAGCTACATTCTGCCGGTGCTTGGCCGGCTGGAGATCGACGAGACCGCGGCAGGCCAGCAGGTGCTGTCGATCGAGGATACCACCGCTTGCGTCCACGGCAGCCGGGGGCTCAGGACGCCTGCCTCGCCGCATCTCGTCAGCGAGGTGCGGCTGATC
>CAKTFL010000435.1 GCA_934555855.1 uncultured Sphingomonas sp.
CGGAAGCATGAAAAAGCGCGTCCTGATCGTCGGCGGCGGCACCGCAGGGTGGCTGACCGCCGGCTATCTGGCGAAACGGCTCGGCGCCGACCTACCGGGCGGCGCGGCGATCACCCTGGTCGAATCGCGCGATATCGGCGTGCTGGGGGTTGGCGAAGGAACCTTCCCCACCATCCGCCGCACGCTGTCGACCATCGGCATCGATGAAGCCGATCTGGTGCGCCGCTGCGGCGCGACCTTCAAGCAGGGCAATCGGTTTGCCCATTGGCGCACCCCGCCGGGCTCTCCCGGCCCGGACCATTACTGCCATCCCTTTCAGGTGGCCGACCGCAGCGACGGCCTGGAACTGCTCCCCTATTGGATTTTGGGCGTTGTGGGGGATCGCGGCTGGGATGAGGTAAGCACCCCGCAGAAGCGTGCCGCCGACGCGATGCGGGCACCCAAGCTGCCCAGCCATCCCGATTATGTCGGACCGCTCAACTACGCCTTTCACTTCGATGCGGTGAAGCTGGCGGAACTGCTGCGCGAGCAGGGGATCGCCAATGGCGTCCATCACCGTGTCGACACGGTGATGGAGGTTCTGGTCGGCGAAGACGGCGATATCGCCGGCGTGCGGACGGAACGGAGCGGGCTGCTCCAGGCCGACCTTTACATCGACTGCACCGGTTTTCGCGCCGAACTGATCGGCAAGGCGTTGGGCGTGCCCTTCCGGTCCTGCCACGACACGCTGTTCTGCAACCGTGCCGTCGCCGCCCAGCTGCCTTATGCAAAGCCGGGCGATCCGATCCCGTCCTACACCAACTCCACCGCGCAGGGCGCGGGCTGGATCTGGGATATCGGGCTGGAGGAGCGGCGCGGCACCGGCCATGTCTATTCGTCCGATCATATGGACGACGAGGAGGCCGAGGCTACCCTGCGAGCCTATCTGGGACCGGCCGGCCGCGAAGTGGAGGTCCGCCGCTTCCGCTTCGATGCGGGCTTTCGCGAAACGAGCTGGCACCGCAACTGCGTCGCGATCGGCCTGTCGAGCGGCTTTTTCGAGCCGCTGGAAGCGACCGGCATCCTGTTCGCGGAGGCGGCGGCGGGACTGGTGGCCAATCTGTTCCCGTGGGGCGGCGACCTTGAGACGTCGGCGCGGCAGTTCAACGCCACCATGCAGCGCCGCTACGAACGCGCACTCGACTTCATCAAGCTGCATTATTGCATCTCCCAGCGCCGCGACACGGACTTCTGGCGGGACAATGCCGACCCGCGCTCCAGCCCCGACAGCCTGCTCGAGCTGCTCGACCGCTGGCGCTTCCGCCCGCCCAGCGAGCTGGACGTGGACAGCCGGATCGACATATTCCCGGAGGCGAGCTGGCAATATGTGCTGTACGGCATGGGCTGGAAGACGGACCTGACGCCCAGGGCCGGGTCGTACCGATATCATGAAGAGGCGCGCCAGGCGTTCGCCGAGGTGGATCGGCAGGCGCAGTTCGCGATCCAGAACCTTCCATCCAACCGGGAACTCGTCACCTTCGCGCGGCAAAGCCCCTTCGGCCAGCCGAAGGGCGCCCAATGACCGCTGCCGCTTCCCCGGTCACGAAGGTGGTGATCGTCGGCGGCGGCACCGCCGGCTGGATGACGGCCGCCGCCCTGTCGCGGCTGGTGGCGTCGGGCGTGTCCGTCACGCTGGTCGAATCGGAAGAGATCGGCACGGTCGGCGTCGGCGAGGCGACCATCCCGTCGCTGCTCGACTTCAATCGCATCCTCCGCCTGGATGAGGACGATTTCGTCCGCGCGACCGGGGCGACGTTCAAGCTCGGCATCGAGTTCCGGGACTGGGCCCGGATCGGCGACGCCTATCTCCACCCGTTCGGCGTTCATGGCCGGGACGTGCAGGGCGTGCCCTTTCACCAGCTGTGGCTGCGGCAGAATTCCCCGGCTCCGATCGGCGAGTTCTGCCTGGCCGCCGTCGCGGCGCGGATGGGGCGCTTCACCAGGCCGACCGGCAACCCGAATGCGGTGTTGTCGTCGCTGTCCTACGCCTTTCACTTCGATGCGGCGCTCTACGCCCGCTACCTGCGTGCCTATGCCGAGGATGCCGGTGTCGGGCGCGTCGAAGGGCGGATCGTCGCGGTGGATCGCAACCGTGACAACGGCTTCATTGACACCGTTCGGCTGGATGATGGCCGCACGCTGGATGGCGAGCTGTTCATCGATTGCAGCGGCTTTCGCTCGCTCCTGCTCGGGGAGGCGA
>CAKTFL010000436.1 GCA_934555855.1 uncultured Sphingomonas sp.
CGACTACTGACCGGCTCACCTGCCCCGCTTGTCCCGAAGAGGGACGGCTGGTGTGCCATGCCGGGACGTGGCAGGGGCATCGCATGCCCCAATCCCGCTCCCCCGCCGCCGGCGGCTTCTTCATCGCCATCGGCGTCATGGCGGGCGCCGCCGTCGGCTTTCTGCGCGATCAGGTGACGGCGGGGCTGCTGGCCGGGCTGGCGCTCGGCGTGATCGTCGCGCTGGCGATGTGGTGGCGGAGCCGCTGAAAGCCGACCTGACGGGCCGGAGGACTACCGCTCCTTGCGCGGCGTGAGGGCCGGCACCAGCCGCGCGGAATCGGCCGGGTCGATGCCGGGGCGCGGGCCGGCGGGAATGGTCTCCTCTCCCCGGATCGCACGGCCGGCGCGCTGCACCGCCTCGACCAGCCGGGGATAGATGCCGCAGCGGCACAGATTGGTCAGCTCGGACCGGATCTGTTCCTCGCCGGGGTCGGGATTGCGGCGGAGCAGCGCCGCCGCCGCCATCACCATGCCGGGGATGCAGAAGCCGCACTGCACCACGTTGCCGGCCAGAAAGGCGAGCTGGACCGGGTGGTTGCGTTCACGCGACAACCCCTCGATCGTCGTCACGAAGCTCCCCTCGATCGAACCGATCGGGACCTGGCACGACCGGCGCGCCTGTCCGTCCACGTCCACCGTGCACGCGCCGCAATGGCCGGTGCCGCAGCCATATTTGGTGCCGGTCAGGTTGGACGCGTCGCGCAGCGCCCACAGCAGCGGCGTCGCGGGATCGAGCCGGTATTCGACCGGCTGGTTGTTGACGGTAAAGCGGGTCACGGGCGGGCCTTAGGGCAATTCCCTTCGCCATCCACCCTCCGTTCGCGCTGTCGGCCTGGACTCAGTCCGGCTCAGATCAAACCAGTGCTCCCGCGCAGGCGGGAGCCCAGAACCCGGAAGGGAGCCGTTTGAGGCTATGCGTTCCCGCCTTTGCGGGAGCACGGGCGTGTTTCGATGTCAGCAGGACAGGTTCTGATCCGACTTACCCAGCAACGGCGCCGCGCGACCGATCGCCATCTCCGCCCCCGAAAAGCGGATTGGCGCGCGCAGGCCAGGCAACACGGTGCCGTCCTCGCGCGTCACCTCCACCACCATGCCGCGCGCCCTGACCTGCGGGTCCGACAGCGCCTGCCCCACCGTGTTGATCGGCCCGGCGGGAACGGTCGCCTCCTCCAGCCGCGCGAGCAGGTCGTCGCGGGCGAAGCGGCGCGTCGCTGCCTCGATCAGCGCCGACAGCGCGTCGCGGTGCGCCACCCGGTCGGCATTGGTCGCAAAGCGCGCATCTTCCGCGATGCCCAGCCCGACCACCCCGCAGAAACGGCGGAACTGGGCGTCGTTGCCCGCCGCCAGGATGAACCAGCCATCGGCGCAGGGGAACACGGCATAGGGTGCGATGTTCGGGTGCGCGTTGCCGATCCGCGACGGGTCGATGCCGCCGATCAGCCAGTTGGTCGCCTGGTTGGCAAGCACGCCGGTCATGGTGTCGAGAAGCGCGCAATCGATATGCTGGCCGCGCCCGGTCCGCTCGCGCATCAGCAGCGCCGCCTGAATCGCGTTTGCTGCATAGAGCCCGGTCATGATGTCGGCAAAAGCGACGCCGATCTTCTGCGGCGCGCCGTCCGCCTCGCCGGTCAGGCTCATGATCCCGCCCATGCCCTGGATGATGAAATCGTAGCCGGCACGGGCCGCATAAGGGCCGTCCTGGCCGAAGCCGGTGATCGAGCAATAGACCAGTCGCGGGTTGAGCGCGGACAGACTCGCGTAATCGAGCCCGTATTTCGCCAGCCCGCCGACCTTGAAATTCTCGATCACCACATCGGCATCGGCGACCAGCGCTCGGACGGCCGCCTGTCCCTCGGCCATGGCGAAATCGGCGACGACCGAGCGCTTGCCCCGGTTACAGGCGTGGAAATAGGCCGCATCGCGCGTGCCGTCCGGATTCTCGACGAACGGCGGTCCCCAGTTGCGCGTGTCGTCGCCTGCCGGGCTCTCCACCTTGACCACCTCGGCACCCAGGTCCGCCAGCAACTGCCCCGCCCACGGCCCCGCCAGGATGCGGGCAAGCTCCACGACCTTCAGCCCGGCGAGGGGCGATTCCGCTGCCATCGCTATACTCCCGCAAAGGCGGGAGCCCGGTCCGGGTCCCCGCCTTCGCGGGGACACATCTGCCCCGCAGCCATCAGAAC
>CAKTFL010000437.1 GCA_934555855.1 uncultured Sphingomonas sp.
ATATCGGCCTGCCGATCCTGGGCGTCGAGCCGCTGCCGGAAGGCGGCGTCTATGTGCTGGAGCTGTCGAGCTATCAGATCGACCTGACGCGCTCGCTCGATTGCGACGTGGCGGTGCTGCTCAACCTCACGCCCGATCACCTCGACCGTTATGACGGGTTTGCAGGCTATGCGGCGAGCAAGGCGCGGCTGTTCGCGATGCAGTCGGTTCCGCACGTCGCGGTCGTGGATTATCGCGCCGAAACCGACGAGGATGTGCTCGCTAACGCGCCGTCAGACTTGCCGACCCTCTTCATTGATGATGTTGCGGTGGGGCGCCAAGCTGATTGGCCCAGCCTGCAAGGGCCGCATAATTTGCAGAATGCCCGCGCGGCTGTGGCGGTCGCCAAGGCGTTGGGCATCGCCGAGGCGGATATCGAGCGGGGCTTGCAGAGCTTTGCCGGCCTGCCGCACCGGATGGAGCGCGTGGCGACGCTGGACGGCGTGACATATGTCGACGACAGCAAGGCGACCAATCCGGAAAGCACCGCGCCCGCGCTGGCAGCGTATCCGCGCGTACACTGGATCGTGGGCGGCCAGCCCAAGGGCGACGACCTCGACGCCTGCGCGCCCAATTTCCCCCATGTCGTTCGCGCCTATACGATCGGCGATGCAGCACCGCGCTTTGCCGAAATCCTGAGTGGGCGGGTGCCGGTCGAGCAGGCGGGGACGCTCGACGTCGCTGTAGCCCGTGCCGCGGCCGAGGCGCAGCGGGGCGAGGTGGTGCTGCTGTCGCCGGCCTGCGCCAGCTTCGACCAGTTCCGCGACTATGAGGATCGCGGCCGGGCATTTCGGGCGGCGGTGGAGGCGCTGAAGTGACCGCCGATACAAGTATCATCGCCAAGGTGAAGCGGCGCGGCGGACGCGGCGACCGTTCGCCGCTGGGCACCTGGTTCTGGGACATCGACCGGATGCTGCTGCTGCTGACCCTGTTCCTGATCGCGATCGGGCTGGTGGCGGTCGCGGCGGCAAGCCCGGCGAGCGCGGTCCGCTATTCGGGCGAGCATCACAAGATCGCGCCGCTTTATTACTTCTGGCGGCAGCTGATCTGGGTCGGCGTGTCGCTGCCGGTGCTGTTCGTCGTGTCGATGCTGCCGGTCCCGACCGCGCGGCGGCTGGCGCTGATCGGGGCGAGCGTGTTCGTGGCGCTGCTGGCGGTTACCCCTTTAATCGGCGTGCAGGTCAACGGCGCGCGGCGCTGGCTGGGCTTCGGCTTTGCCCAGTTCCAGCCGTCCGAGTTCCTGAAGCCGCTGTTCATCGTCTCCATCGCCTGGCTGCTGTCGCTCAAGGCCAAGGACGAGGAACTGCCGACCGTGCTGATCACCGGAGGGATGACAGGCGTGGTCGCGTTCCTGCTGATGATGCAGCCCGATTTCGGGCAGACGGTGATTTTCTGCGTAGTGTGGATGGCGCTGCTGATGATCGCGGGCACGCCGGCGCGGGTGCTGGTGGGGCTGGTCGCCTGCGTCCCCGCCGGGCTTGTCGCCGCCTATCTGTTCTATGGCACGGCGCGGGCGCGCATCGACGCCTTCCTTTTCCCGGAGCTGGAGGGCGAGGGCGCGGCCGATCACTTCCAGGTCAACGCCGCGCATCGCACGCTGACCGCGGGCGGATGGAGTGGCACGGGACCAGGCGCGGGCAGCGCGAAGTTCGGCCTGCCGGAAGCGCATACCGACTATATCTTCTCGGTGATCGGCGAGGAGTTCGGGCTGATCGCCTGTTCGATCGTCGCGATCGTATTCCTCGCCATCGTGGTCCGCGTGTTCGTGAAGCTGCTGGACGAGCATGACGAGTTCAAGCTGCTGGCGGCGAGCGGGCTTGCCGTCCAATTCGGGGCGCAGGCGCTGGTGTCGATGGCGGTGAACACGGGGCTGGCGCCGTCAAAGGGCATGACGCTGCCGTTCATCAGCTATGGCGGGTCGTCGATGGTGGCGCTGTCGGTGGGCATGGGGCTGCTGCTCGCCTTCACGCGACGCAATCCGTTCCTGACGCGCAGCCCCTATGTGGTGAAATGGGGAGCGGCATGAGCGGGCGGCATTTCGTTCTGGCGGCGGGCGGCACCGGCGGGCACATGGTCCCGGCGGCGGCACTGGCGGCGGAGCTGACCCGGCGCGGGCACCGGGTGGCGCTGATCTCCGACCCGCGCGGCGTGCGCTTCCCCGGGCTGTTCGACAATATCCAGA
>CAKTFL010000438.1 GCA_934555855.1 uncultured Sphingomonas sp.
TGCCGATCGAGCGAACGGTGATCGATCCGCATACTCAACGCCATTTCGCCGCCAAAGTGCTGCCTTATCGCAGCATCGACAACTACATCAGCGGCGCGGTGGCTACCTTCACCGATCTGACCGCCGTTCATCAGGCGGAGACCGCGCTGCGCGCGAGCGAGGAGCGGTTGCAGGCGTTGCTCACCGCCGCGTCAGGGTCGATCTACCGGATGAGCGTCGACTGGTCCGAGATGATCCACATGGCCGGCCGGCAGTTCCTGACCGATACCAGCCACAGCGCCGACTGGCTGGCGGAATTCATCCCGACGGACGAGCAGCCACGCGTCAAGGCGGCGATCGACGCCGCGATCCGCGGCAACCGCGTCTTCGAACTGGAGCATCGCGTCCGCCGGACCGATGGCAGCATCGGCTGGACCATGTCGCGCGCGGTGCCGATCAGCGATGCCAACGGCGAGATCATCGAATGGTTCGGCGCCGCGCAGGACATCACCGCCCGTCGCGAGGCCGAGGAAGCGGTGCGCGAAAGCGAGCAGCGGCTGCACTCGCTGGTCGAGGGGCTGACCCAGCTCGTCTGGCGCGCCGTGGATTCGGGCCACTGGACCTGGGCGAGCCGGCAGTGGACCGACTATACCGGGCTGTCCGAGGCGGAGAGCCTGGGCTGGGGCTGGATCGATGCGCTGCACCCGGACGACCGGCCGGTCATGCGCGGGGCGTGGAGCCGTGCCGCCGAGCAGAGCGGGTTCGAGGTCGAGGTCCGCATCCGCCGCAGGAGCGACGATACCTATCGCTGGTTCCAGGTCCGCGCCGCGCCGGTTCGCGACGAAGCGGGCGCGATCGTCGAGTGGATCGGCACCTCGACCGATATCGACGAGTTGCGCGACCTTCAGGAGCGGCAGGGCGTGCTGGTCGCCGAGCTCCAGCACCGTACCCGCAACCTGATCGGCGTGGTGCGCCAGATGGCGCAGAAGACGGCACGCGGCAGCAGCGACCTGGAGGATTTCCGGCAGCGCTTCCGCGAGCGCCTGGATGCGCTGGCCCGCGTGCAGGGATTGCTTTCGCGGCTCAACGAACACGACCGCGTCACCTTTGACGAACTGTTGCGCACCGAACTCGCCGCACATGGGGCCGAACCCGGACACGAGAGCCGCGTCCATGTGGACGGGCCGATCGGCATCCGGCTCCGTTCCACCACGGCGCAGACGCTGGCCATGGGGATCCATGAGCTTGCGACCAACGCCATCAAATATGGCGCGCTCGGCCAGCCCGATGCCCAGCTCGCGGTAAGCTGGCGCATCGTCGAGGATGGCGACCGGCCATGGCTGCACATCGATTGGCGCGAGATCGGCGTGGCGATGCCGCCGACGGACACGGCACCGCACGGTGGGGGCCAGGGGCGCGAACTGATCGAACGGGCGCTGCCGTATCAGCTCGCGGCAAAGACAACCTATGTGCTTGCGCCCGATGGCGTGCACTGCACGATCGCCATGCCGGTGTCGGCGACGAACGCCTTTGGTGAGGACGATCATGGCTGACCGATCACTCGACCGCTGCCGGATCCTGGTGGTGGAAGACGAGTATCTGCTTGCCGACGAGATGGCGCTGGAGCTGGAGGATACGGGCGCGATCGTGCTTGGCCCCGTGCCGAGCGTGGAACAGGCGCTGGCCCTGCTCGACGGCGAGGTGCCGCCCGACGGCGCGATCCTGGACATCAACCTGGGCGGCGAGACGGCCTTTCCGGTTGCGGACGTGCTGATCGGGCGGGGCGTGCCCGTGCTCTTCACCACGGGCTACGACTCGGAGGCGATCCCCGAACGGTTCGCGCATGTCCTCCTGTGCGAAAAGCCCGTTAACATCCGCCGGGTCACCGCCGCGCTGGGCAGGGCGATACACGCCAACGCATGAGCAGGCGGCCATCCACAAGCCGCCGCCGCCGTCCTGTCCAATGCTGTTCCGGAAGGTGGTGCCTCGCAGACGACAAAGATAGGCACTCAAATCAGCGGCAAGTTTCGGTGCCTCGCGCGTGACAACGTCAATGTATGCGAAGGCGTCTTGTTACGGGCTGGGTCACACGCACCATAGAATATTCAAGGTTTGGTATCTGTCATCGATAGGTGGTTGCGGTGACGTAGCGCGTCAGCGCTGAGGTTTGGTCCCGCGGTGGCGGTGGCGGACAATGGAGTTCCTTCAAC
>CAKTFL010000439.1 GCA_934555855.1 uncultured Sphingomonas sp.
GTATTGGGCAGGGAGAGCGTGCAAGTGTTCTTCCGATTAGGACTGTCGATGCCAGGGATCTTTTCGGCGATGAAGTCGAGATCGGGATCGTCTATCGTGACTCCATGTACCGCCTGCGGATTACCCGGGCCGGCAAACTGATCCTGAACAAGTAGAAGACGTGGCATGATGATGACGAGCTTTGTGAAACGACTGGCGCATCTGGCCGTTGTGGCGGGATGTCTGGGGCTGAGCGTGCCGGCAGGGCTGGCGCAGACGGCACAGCCGCCGGCGCGCATCGTGGCCATCGGCGGCGCCGTGACGGAGACGCTCTACCGGCTCGGGCAGCAGGACCGCCGACTTGGTCCACCCCGGCGGGTTGTCCGGATACTCCTCGGTGGGGAACCAGCTCAGCCAGTCGTCGTCGGAGAACGCCGTACCGAGCCGGTGCCAGTGCCGCAGGTCGTCGCCGACCTTCTCCGCGCGACGGAGCGGGCGTATCCGGGCGTTGCGATCGGCAGCTACCCCTTTTTCCGCGATGGCCGCGCCGGAGCCAATTTCGTGGTGCGTAGCGCCGACCCTGCGCTGGTGGACGCCTGCCTTGCCGACCTGACATCCGGATTGGAGCAGGCAGGGTTTGCCGTGATGGCGGACGGGATCTGAGCCGGATGCGGACTATCACCGGCCCTGGCCGGCCATGACCTCCAGATAGGCGTCCAGCGCTGCTCGGCTGGCGGTGTCCCAGCGGTAGCGTGCGGCCCGCCGGCTGCCCTCCCTGCCCAGCCGCTCGCGAAGAGCGGGATCGGCGACAATGCGCTGGATCGCATCGGCATAGGCGACCACATCGACCGGCGGGACCAGGAAGCCCGTTTCGCCCTCTCTCACCAGGTCAACCGCGCCAGTCGCATGGGCGGCGACGACTGGCACGCCGGCCGCCATTGCTTCGGTGGTGACATTGCCGAACGTTTCGGTCACGGACGGGTTGAAGAACACGTCCATCGACGCAACCGCCCGGCCAAGATCGTCGCCCGATTGAAAGCCGGCGAAGATCGCACCCGGCGCCTGTGCCGCGAACCAGTCCTGTGCGGGCCCCTTGCCGATAACCAGCACCTTGTGAGGCACATCGCGGCGACGCAATTCCGCTACCACTCCGGCGAAGATGCCGAGCCCCTTTTCCTTTACCAGCCGGCCGAGGAAGCCTATTGCCACATCGCTGTCAGCGATGCCCAGCGAACGGCGCCATGCCAGGCTGCGGCGAGCGGGCGTGAACCGATCATGATCGATGCCGCGCGACCAGATTGAGGTGCGGGCGGTCACGCCCCAATCGGCCAGCAGCGACGCAATGCTGGGGCTGGGGACGAGCACCCTGTCGAACCGGCTGTAGAAGCGCGTCAGCATGTGCACGAGCAGGGGCTCTATTACCTGCAACCCGTAATAGCGCGGATATGTCTCGAACCGGGTGTGCAGCGAGGCGACCGCCGGTATCCCGCGCGCCTTCGCGTAAGTGACGGCGCGATGTCCGAGCAGTTCGGGTGCCGAGACATGGACCAGATTGGGTGCGAAGGCATCCAGGTCCCGCCGGATCGCGGCGGGGAGGCCGCGTGCGAACCTGTATTCGCTGCGCCCGCCGAACGGCACGGGTATGGCGGGCACGCTGACCAGGTCTCCGGTCGGCGTGAATGCGGGTCGTGAGGTGGTGGGCGAATAGATACGCGCTTTTACCCCGTGTTCCAGCAGGTACCCGACAAGCAGGTTGAGCGCCTGATTAGCGCCGTCGCGTACATAGTTGTAATTGCCGCTGAACAGGGCGACGCGGAGATCCGAGGGCTGCATGAAGCCGGTGCCGATACGCTCAACTGGCACAAAGCGCTACCTGGCGATTGCGTTCCCGTATCGTTCCGCTACATCATTGCCATGGCCAAGCTCCAGAAGCGCTACGTTTGTCAGTCCTGCGGGTCGGTATCGTCGCGGTGGCAGGGGCAATGCGTCGATTGCCACGAGTGGAACACGCTGGTCGAGGAGGCGGCAGCGGTCGTGACCCCGTTCCAGGCCAAGCACAATCTGCAAGGAGGCGGCAGGGCAATCCAACTGGTCGGGCTCGATGCGGAGGTGACGTTGCCCGCCCGCATGACGACGGGTATTGCAGAGCTCGATCGGGCGCTGGGCGGCGGTTTCGTCGAGGGCTCGGCGACGCTGATCGGTGGAG
>CAKTFL010000440.1 GCA_934555855.1 uncultured Sphingomonas sp.
GGTCGACCGGCCGGACTCTCCCCAGTCGCTGATCGTCGGCGGTATTCCCAACGCGCTGAAGGGTACGGACGACCTGTTGCCGGTGGCGACCGCCAACGACGCGCTCGGCGGCGACTTCCTCAGCCGCATCAACATGGACCTGCGCGAGGAGAAGCACTGGTCCTATGGCGCGTCCGGCGGCTTCCGCCAGATCGAGTTCGCGGCTCCCTATGCGATCCAGGCGCCGGTGCAGGCGGATCAGACCGGGCCGTCGCTGGCCTCGCTGCGGGGCGACCTGACCGACTTTCTGGGCGCCAAGCCAATGACGCAGGCGGAGTTCGATCGGACGATCAGCGGCGCGGTGCGGGCGCTGTCGGGCGAGTTCGAGACGTCGGACGCGGTGCTTGGCGCGATGATGAGCAACGACCTGTATCGCCGGCCCGACGATTACTACGCCACCATCACCCGTCGCTATCAGGCGATGACGCTGCCCGAGCTGAACACCGCGATCCGCCAGGCGATCGATCCGGCCCGGGCGATCTGGGTCGTGGTCGGCGACGCCCGGATCGTGAAGCCGCAGCTTGACTCGGTCGGACTGCCGGTCGAGGTCGTGCCCGCCGCGTCCGTGGTCACGGCGCGCTGAAGACGAAGGAGATTTCCATGGCGAATGTCGACGGCAGCTGGGACTGTACGGTCAGGTCACCGCTGGGCGACCAGAGAATGACGCTGAACATCCAGTCGTCGGGATCGACCTTCTCCGGCACCGCATCGGGTGCGATGGGAACGGCCGAGCTGTCCGGCGAGGTGCAGGGCGACACAATCAGCTGGAAACAGTCGATCACCGTACCGATGCCGATGACGCTGGACTGCACCGCCACCGCCGAGGGCGACGCGCTGACCGGATCGGTCGGCGCGGGCGTGCTCGGCAGCTTTCCCCTGTCGGGCACCCGCGTGGGCTGATCCGGGGCTCGGAACGGGGCGCCTGAACGGGCGCCCCGCGAACGCGTCAGCCGCCGCCACGCTTGTCGGTCAGGCCGGTCTTCCCCGATGCCTCGGCCGCGGCGATGCCGGACGTTTCCTGCACGGTGACGGGATTGCCGTCGCCGAGCAGCGTCGTGTGGCTCTGGCCGGGCGGGACGTCCGCCAGCGGCGCCTTGCCCTCGCCGTGAAAGCCCTGGTCGGTCGGGGTCTGACGGTTTTCCTCGTCGGCACCGCCATAGGGGTGGATGTCGTTCTCACCGGGCATGATCGTCTCCATTGCTGAGGGCGGAAACGCGGCGCGGCGGGGTTGGATGCCTAGCGCGCAATACGCGTGACGTGACCCATCTTGCGGCCGGGGCGGGAGGCGCCCTTGCCGTAGAGGTGGAGGTGCGCGCCGGGTTCCGCCAGCACGGGTTGCCACGCGTCGTCGCCGATCAGATTGTCCATCGTTACCCTCCGCCCGGTCAGCGCCGTGCTGCCGAGCGGCAGGCCGCAGATCGCGCGGATATGGTTCTCGAACTGCGAGCATTCCGCCCCCTCGATCGTCCAATGGCCGCTATTGTGGACGCGGGGCGCCATCTCGTTGAACACGGGGCCGTCGGCGGTCGCGAAGAACTCACAGGCGAGGACGCCGACATAGTCGAGCGCGGCGGCGATGCGGCAGGCGAGCGCGGTCGCCTCCTCGGCCTGGGCCAGGATCTGGGCCGCGGCGGGGACGGTGGACGTGCGGAGGATCGCGTCGCGATGGACGTTGTGCGGCGGCGCGTAGCGGACCGTCGCGCCATCCTGTCCGCGCGCGATCAGGATCGAGAATTCGTGGCTGAACTCGATAAAGGCTTCCAGCACCGCGGGGCCGCCGATCGCGTCCCATGCGGCGTCGGCATCGGCGGGGGAGTGGAGCCGCATCTGGCCCTTGCCGTCATAGCCGAAACGGGCGGTCTTGAGCACGGCGGGGGTGCCGACGCTGGCGATCGCCGCCTCCAGGCTGGCGCGGCTGTCGACCGGCGCCCAGCGCGCCGGACGGCCGCCGACGCTTTCCACGAAGTGCTTTTCGGCGATCCGCTCCTGCGCGGCGCGCAGTGCCCGGGGGCTGGGATGCACGGGCACGCGCTCGGCCAGCCACTCGACGGGCGCGACCGCGACATTCTCGAACTCATAGGTGACGACGTCGCAGGCCGCGGCGAAATCGGCCAGCACGACCCGGTTGTGGTAGTCGGCG
>CAKTFL010000441.1 GCA_934555855.1 uncultured Sphingomonas sp.
GCCTTGTACCACACCTGGCACTTTACCGACCGGGTGGATATCGGCGCGAACGGTCCGTCGCTCGACCTGCTGAACGGCGATGCGATAGGCCAGTCCGGCGGCTCGCCACGGCATGAGCTGGAGGGGCAGGCGGGCTATAGCAACAACGGCCTGGGCGCGCGGCTGTCGGTCAACTTCCGCAGTGGCACCACCGTCAACGGCGGCACGGCGGCCAACCCGACGCCGCTGGAGTTCTCCAGCCTGACCACGGCCAATCTTCGCCTGTTCGCCAATCTGGGCAACCGGCTGGAGCTGCTGCGCCGCTATCCCTGGCTGCGCGGCACCCGCGTGACGCTGTCGTTCGACAATCTTCTGAACCAGCGACAGAGCGTGCGCGATGCCCAAGGGGTGACGCCGATCAGCTTCCAACCGGGCTATCTCGACCCGCTCGGCCGGTCGGTTCGTCTGTCGGTGCGGAAGCTGTTCTTCTAGCGGCCTCCGCCCCTGCGCTCTCCCTTCGACCGATGAGGGGAAGAGCAGCCCTTCGACAAGCTCGGGGCAAACGGGGTGCGGCGCGAGCGAACGGCGGGCATTAATCGCCGACGATTGCGTCGATCGCCTCCGCCATCTCGATGTCGCGCGGCGACAGACCGCCGGCGTCGTGCGTGGTCAGCAGCACGTCGACGCGGTTCCAGACGTTGCTCCATTCGGGATGGTGGTTCATCCGCTCGGCGAGGAGCGCGACCTGGGCCATGAAGCCGAACGCTTCCACGAAGTCGGCGAACACCAGCCGGCGGGTGATCGCGTCGCGCGCCTCGTCATAGTCCCATTCGGGCAGGCCATCGAGCGCATCGGCCCGCTCCGTCTCGTTCAATGCCTCTATCATCGCCTTGGCCCTCCTCGCCGACCCAGCTATGCCAGGCGGCATGAACGGGCAACATGGCAGCGCACCCGATGCGGACGTGATCGAGGCGATCGCCCGCGACACGATCGCCACCCTGCCCGACGCGTTCCGCGCGCATCTGTGCGATGTGGTGCTGAGCGTCGAGGAAGCGGCCGACGAAGAGACGCTGGACGCGCTCGGCATCGAGCATCCGCTGGATCTGACCGGGCTCTATCATGGCCGGCCGCTGGGCGAGAAATCGTCGATGGACACGGGCGCGCTGCCCGATCGCATCCACCTGTACCGGCGAGCGATCCTAGAGGAGTGGATCGAGACGGGCGTGCGGCTGGACCAGCTGGTCCGGCATGTCACCATCCATGAGATCGGGCATCATTTCGGGCTGAGCGACGACGACATGCACGCGCTCGAAGACGCGGCGGGCGATTGACCCTCCTGCGGCTGGAGGGGGTCGCCGTCGCGCGCGGCGGGCGGATGCTGGTCCGCGACCTGTCCATGCTGCTGGACCCGGGCGGCGCGGCGCTGGTGTCCGGCCCGAATGGGGCGGGCAAGTCGAGCCTGATCCGGGTTATCGCCGGGCTGTTGCGGCCCGCGGCCGGGATCGTCGCGGCGGGCCGCTGCGCGCTGGCCGACGCGCGCCTCGCGCTCGACCCCGAGCTGCCGCTGCGCCGCGCGCTGCGCTTCTGGGGCGGCGAGGTCGATGCGGCGATGGCTGCGCTGGCGCTGGACGCTCTCGCCGAGGTGCCGGTGCGGCTGCTGTCCACCGGCCAGCGGCAGCGGGCCAACCTAGCCCGGGTGGTCGCGAGCGATGCGCCCTTGTGGCTGCTCGACGAGCCGGCCAACGGGCTGGATACCGCATCGACCGCGTTGCTGGAGGGCCTGATCGCGCGTCATCGCGAGGCCGGCGGCGCGGTGGTGATCGCGACTCACATTCCGGTCGCGCTGCCCGATGCAGTGGCTGTGTCGCTATGATGGTGCGGCTGTGATCGGGCTCCTGATCGCCCGCGAGCTGCGGCGCGCCTGGGCGGGGGGCGGGCTGGTCACGCCAATCGTCTTCTTCCTGCTGGTGGCGGTGCTGTTTCCTTTCGCGGTCGGGCCCGCTCGGCTGCTGCTGGCGCGGATCGGTGGCGGGGTGATCTGGGCGGCGGCGCTGCTCGCTGCGCTGCTGCCGGCGGAGCGGCTGGTCGCCCCGGACCTGGAGGGCGGCGTGCTCGACCAGCTGGCGACGCGGGGCATCGCGTTGCCGGCCGTCATGCTGGCCAAGACGGTCGCGCACTGGATCGGCT
>CAKTFL010000442.1 GCA_934555855.1 uncultured Sphingomonas sp.
CGCCTGCATCAGGTACATCCAGCGCCACGCCGGCAGGCCCAGCCAGAACGGCGCCGTGGAGGAGCCGGCGGCACCGGCCAGGAAGTAGTTGACCAGGAACGCGGTCGTGAGGCCGGTGATGATCATGATCTGCTGCACCGTCGTCATCCGCCCGCGGATGTTGGCCGGGGCCACCTCCGCGATATAGGCCGGCGACAGGACGCTTGCCGCCCCGACGGCCATGCCGCCGGCGATGCGCGCGATCACGAACAGTGGCTGGACATGCGCGAAGCCCTGGATCAGCGCGCCGATCAGGAACAGCAGGGCGGCGAGGCGCATCACGTTGCGACGGCCCAGCCGATCGGCCAGCGTACCCGCAAAGAAGGCACCGATGAAGCAGCCGATCAGCAACGAGCCGACCGTGAAGCCCAGGCCGCCTTCGCTAAGCTGGAAGGCGGACCGGAGCCCTTCCTGCGTGCCGTTGACCGCGCCGCTGTCGTAACCGAACAGCAACCCACCGATCGTCGCCACCGCCACAATGGCGGCGATGAAGCCGATATTGGCCTCGCTTTCCCCTCGCTCCACTCTACTCTCCTGATTCGTGATGTTGTTGTCGTTGGCGGCGGCTCAGGCGAGCCGAGCGACGTTGCCGGGCAGGCCGGCGACACCGGGATCGAACGCGAACAGGTCGCCAGCCAGCGGCTGCGCCTCCAGCACGCTGGGATCCAGTCCCGCCCGTGCGGTGGTTGCATAGGCCGTGCGGAGGTCGGGGCCGCCGAACGCGATCTTGGTCACGTTGGGGCAGGGGAAGCGGACCTCTGCCGCGACGCGCCCGTCCGGGTCGTAGCGGCGGGCACGCGCACCGCCCCACAGGCCGATCCACACATGCCCTTCGGCATCCACGGTCGAGCCGTCCGGCCAGCCGTCGGCCGGGTCGATGGTCGCGAACACCCGCGGAGATCCCAGCGTGCCGTCGTCGTTCAGCGGCACCGCATGGATCACCCGGCCGGCCGTATCGGTGTGATAAAGGGTGCGACCATCTGGAGAGATTGCCGGGCCGTTGGTGATGCACACCGGGGCCAGATCATTGCCCTGGAAAGTGCCGCGGTCGAACTGCCACAACCGGCCACTGTCCGCCTTTTCGCCATCGTCCATGGTGCCGAACCAGACCCGCCCGGCCGCGTCCACCGTGGCGTCGTTAAGGCGGTTGCCCGGCAGATCCGGCTCGGGATCGCGGATGGTGTCGAAAGCGCCCGTGGCGGGGTCGAACCGCGCGACCCCATATTGAAGCCCCGCAAGAAACGCCCCGTCATCGGCCGGCAGCACCCAGCCGACCTGGCAGGGTGCCGCAAAGGAACGGTGTTCGCCGCTGGCAGGGTCAAAGCGGTGGATGCGATGCTGCTTGATATCGACAAACCACAGTGCCGCATCCCGGGCGACCCAGACCGGGCCCTCGCCCAGGGTCGCGCCGACGCTCAGAACAGATTCCGCTTCGATCATCGCCATCCTGCATCCACCCAGTAATTGTGCCCCGTGCAGAAGCGTGCGTCGTCGCTGGCCAGGAACAGCGCCATCGCGGCGATGTCCGCCGGCTGAATGCGTCCGTCCAGGCACTGGGCGGCGACGATCTCCGCTTCCCCCTCGGGCGTGTACCATTTTTCCTGGCGCGGCGTCTGCACATTGCCGGGGACAATCGCGTTGACCCGGATGTTGGCGCGGCCGAGGTCTCGCGCCAGGCTGCGCGTCAGTCCCTCGATCGCCGCCTTCGCCGTCTGGTAGAGGACGAGGTTGTCGAGTGCGAGATGCCAGGAGATCGACCCGAAATTGATGACGACGCCCCCGCCGGCGCGCTTCATCGCGGGAATGACCGCCTGCGCTGCGAAGAAGAGGTGGCGCAGGTTCACCTGCATCCGGTCGTCCCAATAAGCGGGCGTTACGTCCTCGACAGCATGGCGGTCATCGTTCGCGGCGTTGTTCACCAGCACGTCGATGCCGCCCAGTTCACGCTCGAACCCGGCGATCGCCTCGTGCAGCGCGTCCAGATCGCGAAGATCGACTTGACGGAACAGCGGCACATGCGCCGCGCCGGGCGTCAGCCGCTCGACCAAGCCACGGCTCGCCTCCTCGGCAATGTCGACAAACGCGACGCGAGCGCCTTGGCGTACAAAGCCTTCGAC
>CAKTFL010000443.1 GCA_934555855.1 uncultured Sphingomonas sp.
GACCGCGGCAAGGCCGAACCCCGCCCACCAGCCCAGCCCGTCCCAGATGCCGGGAATGCCCTGCGCCAGCAGTGGGCAGAGGAATTGCGACAGCAGCGACCCGAGGTTGATCCCCATGTAGAAGATGGTGAAGCCCGAATCGCGTCGTCGGTCGCCGGGCGCGTACAGTTCGCCCACCATGGTCGAGATGTTCGGCTTGAAGAAGCCGTTGCCCACCGACACCATCGACAGGGCGAGCAGCAGCACCGCCGTATAGAAGGGGCTGCGCTCACCGTCCGAGGCGAAGCCGCCCTTGGCGATCGTACGCGCCGGCTGGCCGTTCGCGCCCAGCAGCGACACCGTGCCGTCGTCATTGCCCTTGATCGCCAGCTTGCGGCCGCCGTCGATCACATAGCGAGTCTCCGCGCCCGTCGCGCTCCGCTCGATCGCGACCTCGTACCGCTGTCCGTCGATCGTTGCATAGGGCTTGGCCGCCTGCCCCCCGAACGCCAGCGTCAGATAGCCCAGGCTCATCAGGATCGCGCCGAACTTCACCGCACGCTTGGAGCCGAGATACTGATCCGCCAGATAACCGCCTACCAGCGGCGTCAGATAGACCAGCGCCGTATAGCCGCCATACAGGCCGGTCGCCGCCCGGTCGCCGAACAGGAAATGCTGCGTCAGGTACAGCGTCAGCAGCGCCCGCATACCGTAATAGCCGAAACGCTCCCACATCTCGGTGGTGAACATGCGGGCGAGCTGGCGGGGGTGGCCGAACCAGGTCGCCTCGGCCGCCGGATTGACGTGGCTGATGTCAGGCTCGCGCGGGGTATCCGCGGTTGGGGTGTCCACCATGTGCCTGGGTACGCTCCTGAAAACAGCCGTCGAATGCAGCTCGGTCGGGAAAGACTAGCGCGAAAGCGGCGGCTGTAAACATCGGCCGGCGCACGGGCCAGACGCTTTTCCGCCCTTCCCGGCCGTATCGCGCGCCACCGACCTCAATGCTCCGCCGCGTCCAGCGCCGTCGCGAGTTTCGCGAGCATCGCCGACAAGCGGTCGCGCTCGTCGGGATCGAGAACGCCGAATATCTCGTCGACGAGGCGGCTTCGCAGCGGCTCCGTCGCCTTGAGCACGCGCATCCCGTCATCCGTAATCGTGATCAGCTTGGCCCGGCGATCGGTGGCGTGGGGCGCCCGGCGGACCAAGCCGTCGCGCTCCAGACCGTCGATCGCCTCGGTGATTGTGCGAGGAGCGCTACCGAGCAGGTCCGCGATGTCGGCCGCGCGGGATGCCCCGTTGCGTTGCAGGTACAGCAACAGCTTGGTCCTGGCGAACGAAGCTCCCTCCGCCGCCATCCGCCTGTCTACAAGGCGATGGAAACGCAGGAACAGCTTTCCGAAATCGGTGGCCAGGCCATCTACATAATTCATGTGGACCCTCAATGAATGGCGTTGCACAATTTGGCAACCATGCCATTGCGTGTCGCTCCGGCGCCCCCAGGATCAAAGAAATATGGCCGAGCAGGAACAACCGACCGATTCCAGCGACGATCGCGACACGCGCGACCAGGGCAAGGCCGAGGCGCCCGTCGCCTCGCCCGGGCGCAAGCGACGGGTGAAGTCGATCCTGCTCGCCGTCGCCGCAGTCGCGCTGGTCGCGGGGCTGGTCTGGTATCTGAACTACCGCAGCGTCGGCCAGTATATGCAGTCGACCAACGATGCCTACGTCCAGGCCGATGCCGTGGTGGTCGCGCCCAAGGTGACGGGCTATGTCGACCAGGTGTTCGTGGCCGAGAACGAGCAGGTCCGGGCCGGCCAGCCGCTGATCCGCATCGACGCGCGTGATTATCGTGCCCAAAGCTCGCAAATCCAGGCACAGATCGACGTGGCCGGCGCCAATGCTGCGGGCGTCAGGGCGCAGATACTGGAGCAGCAGGCCGCCGTAACCCGCGCCCGCGCTGATCTGACCGCCGCGCAGAGCGATGCCGCCTTCGCTACTGGCGAGGTCGCCCGCTACGCTCCCCTCGCCGCGACCGGCGCGGAAAGTCGCGAGCGCCTGTCCCAGTTGCAAAGCCAGGCGCGTCAGGCAAGCGCACAGGCCGCCGCCGCCCGCGCCGCGCTCGCCGCCGCGC
>CAKTFL010000444.1 GCA_934555855.1 uncultured Sphingomonas sp.
CGGCGCCATGGGCCACATCGTGACCATTCCGGCCGAAACCTATGTGCCGACCGATGCCGGCTCGATTCCCACGGGGGAGCTGAAGCCGGTGGCCGGCACCGTGTTCGACTTCCGCAGCCCCCGCGCGATCGGCGACCGGGTGCGCGACGCCTCCGACCAGCAGATCGTGTTCGGCCGCGGCTACGATCACAATTGGGTGATCGGCAAGCAGGTGACCAAGGACCAGCACCTGATGGCGCGGGTCAGCGACCCCGCCTCGGGCCGCGGGTTCGAGCTCTGGTCGAACCAACCGGGGCTGCAATTCTATTCGGGCAATTTCCTGAACGGCACCATGATCGGCAAGGCCAAGAAGCTGTATCGCGAAGGCGACTCGATCGTCATGGAGCCGCAGGTGTTCCCCGACACCCCGAACCAGCCCTCCTTCCCCTCGGCGCGGCTGAACCCGGGCCAGACCTATCGCAACATCATGACCTATCGCCTGACCACCGGCCAGGCGCGCTGAGTCCGTCTGCCCCGGGATCGTTCGCGCTGCCTGGATGGTAGCGCGAACATTTCCGGTTGCCGCCTCGTGCGCGCCGGTTATCCTGCTCCTCCAGAACAAGATCGGGAGAGGCAAGGATGGCGCGACGGGGACGGCTATACCTATCGGTGGCGGGGTTTGCGTTGGCGTGTCTGCCGGCGCTCGTCGGGGCGCAGGCATGGCGCGACCCGGAAACGCCGATCGACACGCGAGTGGACGATCTGGTCCGCCGCATGACGCTGGCTGAAAAGGCCGCGCAGATGCAGAACGCCGCGCCCGCCATCCCGCGGCTCGGCATCCCGGCTTATGACTGGTGGAACGAGGCGCTGCACGGTGTCGCCCGCGCGGGCGAGGCGACCATGTTTCCCCAGGCGATCGCCATGGCCGCGACATTCGACCGCGACCTGCTTCACGCGGAGGGCCAGGCGGTCGCCGTCGAGGGGCGCGCCAAATACAACCAGGCCCAGCGCGACAGGAACTACGACCGCTATTACGGCCTGACCTTCTGGTCGCCCAACATCAACATCTTCCGCGACCCGCGCTGGGGCCGGGGGCAGGAGACGCTGGGTGAGGACCCGTATCTGTCGGGCACGCTTGGCACCGACTTCATCAAGGGCGTTCAGGGTACCGACCCCACCTATTACGCCGCCATCGCCACACCCAAGCACTTTGCGGTGCATAGCGGTCCCGAGCCGCTGCGCCACGGCTTCAACGTCGACCCGTCACGGCGCGACCTGACCGAAACCTACCTGCCGGCCTTTCGCCGGACGGTGATCGACGGCAAGGCGGCGTCTCTGATGTGCGCCTACAACGCCGTGGACGGCAAGGCCGCCTGCGCCAACGACATGCTGCTTCAGCAGGTCCTGCGCCGGGATTGGGGGTTCAAGGGCTTCGTCACCTCCGACTGCGGCGCGATCGACGACATTGCCACCGGCCACAAGCAGACCAGGACGATTGCGGAGGCCGCGGCGCTGGCGGTCAAGGCCGGGACGGACACGGGCTGCGATTTCAAGGACGAGATGCTGGAGCTGCCCAAGGCAGTCGGCCAGGGCCTGATCACCGAGGCGGAGATGGACGTGGCGCTTAAGCGCCTGTTCAAGGCGCGGATGCAACTCGGCCTGTTCGACCCGCCAGCTCGCGTCCCGTTCAACAGCATCCCCATCAGCGCCAATCACTCGCCCGAGCATCGCGCGCTGGCGCTGCGGGCCGCGCATGAATCGATCGTGCTGCTCAAGAATGACGGCGTGTTGCCGCTGGCGGGGACGGTCAGACGCATCGCGGTGGTCGGCCCCGCGGCCACCTCGCTGATCGCGCTGGAGGGCAATTACAACGGCACGCCGACCCGGCCCGTGCTGCCGCTCGACGGGCTTGAGGCGGCATTCGGCGCCGGACGCGTCAGCTACGCGCAGGGTGCGCCCTTCGTCGCGGAGATCGCGGTGCCGGTGCCCAGGACCGCGTTCGGGCAGGGGCTGACGGCGACCTTCTTCAACGGTCCCGATTTCAAGGGCGCGCCGGTGGCGACCCGCCAGGTTCGCGAAATCGATGTGAACTGGGATCAGG
>CAKTFL010000445.1 GCA_934555855.1 uncultured Sphingomonas sp.
GTAATGAACCCACCGACCGGCAGGTTGCCGTTGTTGAGGATCGACGTAGGCTCCGGCTCGATGGTAGTGACGATGAAGTCCTTGATGTGCTTGTAGAACAGTGCAGCGGACAAGGTGGTCGTCGGCGTTGGATACCATTCCAGCGATGCGTCGATGTTGGTCGAACGATAAGGCAGGAGGTTTGGGTTGCCGCCGCTCGACTGAAGCGCGGCCGGCCGCGTCACGTCGTAGGAGGTAACCGGACGCAGGTCGCCCAGCGCCGGACGAGTCAGTGTTTCCGAACCGGCGAAGCGCAAGTTCACGCGCGGCGCCAGGTTGATCTTCAGGTTGAAGTCCGGAAGGAACGCGTCGTAGCTGTTACGCGCGGTGACCGGCGTGGCCCGATTCCCGTTTAGATAGACCGGGTTGTAGATCGACGCGTCGCTCGGGATAGGCAGCAGGTCGATGAGTTGGCGCTGCTGGGACCGCGAGGTCAGCTCGGTATGGACGTAGCGGGCGCCGACGTTGAGGAACCAGGGCAGGCCGCCAATATTGCCCTCGAAATCGGCCTCTGCATAAGCGGCATAGACGCGCTCGCGGACCAAATCGGGCGGATCGAGAACCGCGCGGAACCCGTTGCCTTCGGAGTCGGTCTGGAGCTGTCGGGCCGAGGTACCCACCGCCCGTCCCAGCGCCACGTCGAGCGCGTTGAGCGCGGCGGGCGACGACAGGAAGGCAATGTAGGCGTCCGGATCATATTGCAGGAACGAGGTCGGAATGTTGCCGCTCGATCCGACCTTGCCGACGGTGAAGGTGCTGAACAGCGACGGATCCGCCAGTGTGTTGTACCCGCAATAGAGGCAGCTGACGTTCAGCGTGCCCGAACCCTGGTTCTGGCGCTTGCGGTTGGTGTAGCTGGCGCCAAAGCGAACCGCGGACAGCGTGCCGCCGGCCTTCCATTCGGTGTCGAACTTCGACTCGACCACGTCTTCCTGCACGTTGTTGCCGCGGTTGCTGGCGAGATGGGTGCGCGCCGCCCCCGCATTGGTCAGCGAACCGGCGGTGAAGTTGGTGATCGACGGCAAGTCGCCAGGACCGCCGGCGGTGTAGGTGTAGGAGGTGGGGACGCCCGCGACGGTGAAATAGCCCCGGCCGGCACCATCGTTCTTGGCGCGCGACTTGGTGACGTCAAACACGATGCGCAGATCGTCGTTCGGGCGGAAATCGGCATTGGCACCGATCTGGTAAGTGTCGGTATCGCGCACGCCCGACCCATCGATCATGTCGGCGTTCGCGGTGGTGGTCAGCGAAGTGACGGTCCGGTTCGCATCGATCTCAGCGGCGCTGTAGGCCGAAGGTTCGAACCACAGGCCGAGCGCCTTGCTGGTCTGGTCCGACTTGAACTTGTTATAGAGGCCGTCGACCGTGACGGTCAGCTGGTCGCTGGGTCGATACTGGCCGACCAGCGTCATGCCGAGGCGCGTACGCCGGTCGGTAGTGCCGTTGATGTTGAGGTTACGCGGCGCATACACGTCGCGGAACAGCGGCGTGGACGAAGGACCGACATCGATGTCGGGCAGATATCCTTCGGAATAGACGCTCCGGATGTTCGCTATACGTTTTTGGTACGAGATCGAGCCCATGATGCCGAGCTTCCCGTCGGCGAAGGTGTAGCTGAGAAGGCCGAAGAGCTGCGGCGTCGTCTTCTCGCTATTCGATTCGTAATTGGCCTTGGCAGTCGCGATCGCACGGAAGCCATCGAGGTCGAGCGGGCGCGAGGTGCGCAGGTTGATCGTCGCGCCGATGCCGCCGTCCTGCACACGCGCCTGTGAAGTCTTGTAAACGTCGGCACCGCTGATGAGCTCGGCGGCGAGCAGATCGAACGAGAAAGCGCGGCCGTAATTGTCCGATGCGAAGCTACGGCCGTTGAACAGCACCGTGTTGAACTGCGGACCGAGGCCGCGGACGGTGACGAACTGGCCTTCGCCGTTGCTGCGGTCGATCGCGACGCCCGGGATGCGCTGCAGCGATTCGGCAACGTTGGCATCGGGGAACTTGCCCAGATCTTCCTGGGTGATGC
>CAKTFL010000446.1 GCA_934555855.1 uncultured Sphingomonas sp.
GGCGTCGCCGAGCCTGACCTGTACCCGCTTCCCGCTCACCGGGATGGCGCAACTGATCTCCACGGCGATGCCTTTCCTGCTCGAGCGGGACAGCCTGCAACTGACGGGAACCGGCGGGGCACGGTTTCCGCTGATCGACTTCGGCCAGTGGCGCGAGGGGGTGCGGGGCGGGAGGGGAGTCGGGAGCAGGCTTGCCAGCAATACCGCTGGTTGGTGCTGGGTACGTTGCGGCACGGTCAGTGACGCTGTTCAAAGCCATCGGCGATGGCCGACAAGGCACGCTCTTCGTGCCGAGATGATGAACCGGCGCAACGTCGCGCGGATCTCAAGCGGAAACCAAACCGCGCAATAGTCCGTTAAGACGCCAGGGAGATAACCTGGATCATCATGACCTGGAGCATCGCAGGGGCATCTGCCCAACAAGGATTCGCGTGAACATCCTGTTCGTCGAACGCGATCCGTCGCGTCGGCTACTCGTCAAGGATATGCTGCGAAATGCCGGCGCCACGTTGGTCGAGCGGGGCCAGGATGACGGGCTGGGCTGCGCTTCAGCACTGTCGATCGGGCTTGTCATGGTGGAGGTCACGGAATGTGACGGCGGTGCCCGGCTGATCGCCCGGATCAAGGGACTGCTTCGCCAATCCCCGCCGATCATCGCGTTGGTGGACCACGCAGAACTTGCAAACGCGAGCCGCGATGGCGGAGCGGACATGGTGCTGGTCGAGCCGGTGCCGATGACGGTGCTGTTCGACGCGATCGGGCGGTGCCTGCCGGGCGGGACGGCGGGCGGTAATAGCGCTTGATCTCACGGCTTGAGCGCGTGAGCCAGCGAGGCGGTGGCGCTGCCCCGTCGCGCGGGCTGGGGCTGGGAGGGGTCGGGCGCCCAGCCGGTGAGGAAGATGATCGACAGATGCTCGCGCGTGCGGCCGTCCGGGCCGGCGGCAGCGGCGAATGCCTGCGCCGCGCCGCCCAGCGCGCCGCCCATCAGCGGGCGACGGTCGACCAGCATGTTGGTCGCCGCCATACCGCGCAGATCGGCCAGTGCGCGGGCGGGATCGGCATAGCCGATGTCCAGCGCTTCCGTATCCGCGACCGGCAGCGCGAAGCCCGCGCGCATCAGCAGGTCGCCCGCCGAGCGCACATCGACCTGCGGATGCAGCCGCGCGACCGGCCGCTCCGGTTCGCCCGCGCGGACGACAGCGCGCAGGGTCGCCAGGCTTCCCCCGCCCACAAAGGCGCCCAGGAACAGCCCGTCGGGCCGCAGCACCCGCCTGATCAGCGACAGGGCACCGGGCAGGTCGTTGACCTGATCGAGCACGCCCGCACTTACCACGCAGTCAAAGCTGGCATCGGCGAAGGGCAGGCGGTCCTCGTCCGCCTGAACGCCCCCGGCCTGGCGCGCGAAGGCGAAGCCGGCGTCGCTGCGCGCCACTCGCGTCCCGGGACCGAACTGCAGCGATCCGTCGAAACAGCCGAGGTCGAGTATATCGGTAAAGCTGCGGCGCACGGCCGCAAGCCGTTCCTCTATCCCGTCGATCATCGCCGCGCGGACAAAGGCGTGATCCGGCCAGGCCGGGGCGGCACGGTCCCGGCGCAGGCGACGGGCAGCGCGGTCGAAGATTTCGGATGCTGACATCAGCAGCTGCTTGTGGCGATGCGCGGGGCGGGCGACAAGGGCGGAAGGGAAGGACGGGAATGCTGGCACGACGAGGCACCGACATGGCGAAAGGGGCGATTGCGGCGGTTGGTCGCTTCGCCCTGCCGCCGCGCTGCCCCGGCTGCGGCGTGCCGGTCGACGAGGATCATCGCTTTTGCGCCGGCTGCTGGAACAGCCTGCACTTTCTCGGGCCGCCCTGGTGCAGGGGGTGCAACCTGCCATTTGCTTTCGACCGGGGCCAGGATTCGCTCTGCGCCGACTGCCTGGCCCAGCCGCCGCGCCATGCCGGTGTGCGAGCCGCCGTCGGCTATGGCGCGGTCGCGCGGACGCTGGCGCTGCGGTTGAAATATGCCGGCCGGACCGGCTTCGCGACGACGGCGGCGCGCAGCAT
>CAKTFL010000447.1 GCA_934555855.1 uncultured Sphingomonas sp.
TCGCTACTCGATGAACGACGACGTCGCCACAGGCGACAGCAGCTTCAATTCTACCGTCGTCGCGACGGGCGGCACGTGGGGGCGGAACAGCTACCAGGGCCTCAGCAACAGCGGCGGGAGGCGCGCGCTCATTCTTTATCCGGCTTCCATCACGACGGCGCAGGAGGCGAGCATCCGTAATGCGATTTTCTCGACCTTCTCGCTCGCGCCTCAGTATGACCGCACGGCCCTTTTTGTCGGCGACAGCATCACTTTCGGGCAGGGTGCGAGCAACGCCGGCACGACAAGCCGGCCAGGTCTGTATCACGCGAATAAACCCAAGCCGGCGCGCACGATCAATCAAGGGGTTTCTGGTGTCCAGCTTGCTACGGTAGTGTCGGACAACGGCCACGCTGACGGCGCATACAAAGCCGGGCGCGCCAACGTCCTAGTCGTGCTGATCGGGAGCAACGACTTCGCGAACGCCGCGACGCCGGACGGCGCAGCGCTCTATTCGTCGCTCAAGGGCTATGTGCAGGGGCGCCTCGCCCGCGGCTTCCGGGTGGTCGTCGGCACAGTCATGGCCCGCACGGGCACTTCCGCCTACACATCAGCGCAGGAAAGCGCCCGCGCCGCCTATAATGGCTCGATCAAATCCGATCTTTCCACCCTTGCCGGGGTGTCGATCGTTGACTTCGACGCAGCGCAGATGGCCGGGAATGTGCCTTTTGGCGACGGCGTCCACCCGACCGATGCGGGCTACGCCTACATGGCGCAGATGGAAGCGCCGCTGATCGAAGCAGCCTTCGCAGCGCTGGCTGCCTGATCGTTACCAGCTCCTGTGATGCGCCCAGCACTCTTCACAAAAGCCCGGCAGGCCCTCAACTTCGGGCCGATCGCAGATGCGACACGTGCCTTCGCTCGGCCGTCCCCGCCATAGCATCGCAAACCATTTACCCAACGAACACAAGAGCTTCAGCATCCGGGTTGGATGCCGGGAGCGAGCGGCCCCGTCAACGACAGGAAAAACCGATATGGTAATAAAGGTGGTTTTGGCGGCAGTTCTCGCTGCCTTCGGAATAAGTGCTGCGGCAGCCCAGACCGTCAGCTACGACCAGGCCAAGGCGGCGTCGGACACGATCGCGGCCTATGTCGCGCAGGCCAAGCCGACCGCCTCGACGTCCGCGCCCGCGACGTTCACCCCGCGCCCGGTCACGGCCTGGCCGAAGGCGAGCCTGCCCGAGGTGCTGGTCGCGCCCGGCAAGGGCAAGGCGGTGGTGCGGCTGACCTTCGCTGAGCCGCTGCCCATGTCGCTGTCGCTCCGCTTCAACACGATCAATGTCGAGACGTCGCCGTCCAAGGCTTGGGAGGGCGGCACCTATGGCCGGGTGAGCGGGACCGTCACCATGCCCGCCGGCACGCGGGAGTATAGCTGGGACGTCCCGCTGTGGGACATGCGCGAGGGCTGGAAGGTCGGCTTCCAGATCGGCTGGCACGAGGGCACCCCGCAATTCCCGGCTATGTCGACGGTGATCCGCGTCGGGACGCCGGTCAGCAGCGCTACGCCCACGTCGGCGCTGGCGGTCCCGGCGATGCCCAAGCCGGGACGGCTGCTGTTCGAGACGGACTTCAAGGATTTGGCGCTCTTCGACAAGCCGGGCGGGCTGCGCTCTCCGACGCCCGAAAACGCCTACATCAATGAAGAGCTGGGAAGGTACAATCAGCCGGGCGACGACTATTCGTTGACGCTGCCGATGATCGACGGCGTGCGAAACTTGCAGGTCGTGCGGCTCGCCGTCCCCGACAAGCTGGGCACGCGAGTGCTCAACTATCGCCTGCCGATGATCACCACGCGCGGGCTCTACGAGTATACGACCGGAATCATCGAAATCACCTTTGGGCCGGTGCCCCTCGGCCAAGGCATTCTACCTGCTCTGTGGGAACTGCGTTCGTCGGGCGGATGGCCGCCCGAGCGGGACAATCTGGAGGTGTGGAAGGACGGCCGGCCGACCGTCACCAGCCATTATCCCGGCGGGAAATTCGGCGGAAAAGCCTATGCC
>CAKTFL010000448.1 GCA_934555855.1 uncultured Sphingomonas sp.
ACCGGGTACGGGGCAGGTGCGAAAAGCCTAGGGTTTCCGCCGCTCACAGCCACCCAGACGCGCACCGTGTAAACGAGCCGCTCTACCAGCTGAGCTAAGCGCCCCTCGCAAGGGAGGACCACGGAATACCGCTCTTTTCGCCGCGCGCAAGAGGGCGGCATCATGCATGATCACATCAAGGCAAAGGCGGGCCGGTACGCGGCCCGCCCGCCCTGATCTCAGTTGCTGTCGGAGTCGTCGTCGTCGCTGTCATTGACGATCGCGACAATGCCAATCGCGGCCACGCCGGCAGCGATGGCGATCGCGGCGATGCCCGCACCGCCGGCCAGATTGTCCTTAGCGCCAGCCGACTTGCCCGACGCGCGAGCCGAACCGGCAACTGACAGCTTTGCCGCCGGGTTTGCCGGGGCGGCCTGAGCCACGACGGGAGCGACGACCAGCGCGGCACCGGCCAGCGCAGCGGGGATACGAACCTTCATCATAACCAGTCCCTTTTCGCTTGAGCCCGAATTGGTTTCGTACAATCCCGGCACATGCAAATACTATCATGGGCGAAAAAGTTTCCGTCCGGGAGGCGAATACGGAGCCTAGCCGTTCACCAGCCCTGCGCGGCGGAGCGCGGTCGCGTAGCCGCGCATACCCTGGCTGGCGCGCGGGGACAGCGCCATGAAGGCGCGGCGGCGGTCGAACGGATCGGGTTCCCGCAGGAACAGGCCGGCATCGACCATCTTGCCGATCCAGCGCAGCGCCGTGGTGGGAGCGACCGCCGCCGCGATGCACAGGCTCGACACGGACACCTGCACCCCCTCCAGTTCCGCGGCGAACAGGTCGAGCAGCATGTCCCAGGCCGGATCCTCGAACAACCCGACGCCGAAGAACTGATCGCGCAGGCGGCGCGCGCGGATCACGCGGCGCACGTCCGCTGGATCGGTGGGGGTGTCGCCGGCGGCAGGGCCGGCGTCGAAGCCGCTGCGCCGATCCTCCACTTCAAAGCCGGTCAACGCGGTCGGCGAAAGCCCTTCGCGCCGGGTCAGCCGGGACAGCACCTCGGCGATACGCGCCACCTCCTGATTCAGCCGCTGAAGCCGTGCCGCCTCTCCCTCGCGCCACGTATCGTGGACCGGCGCGGCGCTGGCGGTTTCCGCTGCCACCGCGAGCGCCGCCACGCGCTCCGCCTGGGTGGGGGCGCAAAGCAATTGTACCGACGGGCCGAACAGCGCGCCCGTGACCACATCTATCGCTGCCATGTCGAAAATGGCGACGACGCTCAGGTCAAGGGTCCGGGCGATGGAGTCGATCCGCGGCAGCATGGCCGACAGCAGCGGTTCCGCAACTCCCTCCGCCTCGACCAGCATCACCGGCCGCACCGCCTGCCTGCCCAGCTCCTCAGGAACCGCGTCCCAGGAAATCCGGGACAGCAGGCGGCCGCCGGCCAGCGCGATCGCATCCGCGGGAGAGCCGACCAGATAGGGCTCTGCAATGAGAAGCACGGGAAAAGCCTCCCGCGTGGCGGGTTCGGCAGTGATATCGAACATGGTGAAACTCTTATGGCCAGCCCGGCCACCTACGCATCACCACCGATCCGGTGCAACGTAGATCACTCCGCTTTGGCGGGACCGTCGGGCTGCGATGATGTTTTGCACCGATTCGGATGCAGACCCGCGCCGGCCCGCTCGCCCCCGCAAACCGTCAATCGAGCGCCTTGACGATCTCCTCCACCATCTTCTTGGCATCGGCGAGCAGCATCATGGTGTTGTCGCGATAGAAGACCTCGTTATCGACCCCGGCATAGCCGACCCCGCCCATCGACCTTTTCACGAACAGCACCGTCCTGGCCTTTTCAACGTCCAGCACCGGCATCCCGTAGATGGGGGAGGTCTTGTCCGTCTTCGCGGCCGGGTTGGTGACGTCGTTGGCGCCGATCACAAAGGCGACGTCGGTCTGGGCGAACTCGGCGTTGATGTCCTCCAGCTCGAACACCTCGTCATAGGGGACGTTCGCCTCGGCGAGCAGGACGTTCATGTGGCCGGGCA
>CAKTFL010000449.1 GCA_934555855.1 uncultured Sphingomonas sp.
GTCGCGCTGGTCCGGCGTTGGCCGCCAGCAGATGGGCTCAGGCCTGCTCGGCCTCGGCGAGCCGATCGGCGATGTCGTCGTAACCGTACTCGATCGCCAGATCGCGCGGTGTGAGGCCGGTGTGCGACTTCAGGTGCAGCGCCGCGCCTGCCTCCACCAGCGCCTGCACCGTTTCCGCGTGACCGTGCCAGACGGCGTCGTGCAACGCCGACAGGCCGTTATACGGACCTTGAACGTCGAGTTCGGGAACCGACTCGCGCGTATCGATGATGGCGCGGACGATCTCGGATCGTCCGAAGTAGACGGCATCGTGCAGCGAGGTGCCGTACATCAGCCCGATGATCCGGTGCGGGTCGGCACCTGCGGCGAGGAGGACGCGCGCGATCTCGACATGGCCGTCACGCGCAGCCAGGCCCAGCGGCGTGTAGTTGTCGTCCACGCTGCCGATCACGGGCACCTGCTCGTCGAGGGGAGTGCCGGCGGCGATCAGCGCACGGACCCGGTCGAGGTCGCCCGCCTTGACGGCCGCGATCAGGGACAGGCTGCCGACATGCTCGGCGTCCGCCACGTCCTTCGCCTCGATCAGTCGCGCGATGGCGTCGAGCTTGTCGTAGCGCGCGAGGTCCAGGGCGCTCTGCTGCCAGTGGTTGCGGATCGTCGTCCGGGCACCACGCTTCAGGAGCAAACGGACCGCCTCCTCCTGCTTGTGCAGCACCGCATCGATCAAGGGCGTGTTGCCGAGCGCGGGCGACTGCTGATCGATGAAGGCGCCAGCGTCGAGGATCATCCGCGTGACGTCGACATTGCCGGACTGCGCCGCCTTGTGCAGCGCGCTCGCGCCCATGCGCGGGTCGATCGCCAGCACGTCCGCGCCGGCCGTCAGGAGGAGATCGACCATGTGAGGCCGTCCGGCGCCGGCGGCGATCATCAGCGGCGTCAGCCCCTCCGCATCGCGCTTGTCGACCTTCGCGCCCGAGCGCAAGAGGTCGATAAGGCCGGGCAGATCGCCGCGCCGGACCGCACCGTCGAGAGGTGGACCGCTCATCACGTTCTCCTAGTCACCATGAGAACCAACCGCTATATTACAGTTAGTATGTTACGGACGGTAATATGGAGAGGGGCATGACCTTGTCAACCCGGGCACGTGCGTCGTCAAAGAAGCTTCCTAAAGCCGACCGCCGCACGCAGCTCCTCGATACGGCGCTGGCGATCGTGCGGGAGGAGGGCACCGACGCACTCACTCTGGGGCGGGTGGCCGAGCGGGCGGGGGTCAGCAAACCCATCGCCTACAACCACTTCGAAACCCGCGCTGGCCTGATGACGACGCTCTACAGGAATATCCTCGACCGGCAGCTCGAGATCCTGGCGGCCGCAATCGAACAGACCCCCAGACGTTTGAACGACGTCGCGTCGGTGATCGCGCAGGCTTACATGGAGTGCACCTTCGCGGTCGGGCCCGAATGGCATGCCCTCGCCGCGGCGTTGAAGGGAGAAGCCGCGACGGAACTCGAGCAGCGAAAGATGATCGACAGCTATGTCCTGTTCTGTGCCACAGAACTCTCCCCCTTGTCCGAGCTGCCCGCCGAAGCTGTGCAGCGGCGCTGCATCGGCATCATCGGTGCCGCCGAGGCGCTGTCTGACGACATGATCCGCGGCGGATGCTCGAAGGAGCAGGCAGCGACCGATCTGACCGCGTTGATCGTCGGCTGTTTGTGAGTTTTCGGAAGGACCGAACCTGTGATCCAGGCTGCGTCCCGAGGTGCGCTCGAAGCAGCGCACCTCGGGGATGGCTGACTCGCTAGCCAGTCTAACCGCAGTCTTCGCGGAAATGTTGAGTTCGCGACGTCGCATATCCCCCTGCCTTTCCGCGACATGGCCGCTTTCCCGAAAAGCATCGTCGTGGAAACGCACACACGGCGAGCGGCATGCTCCCCGGCACCGTCGCAGCCTCAGGCGGCAGATATCGCTTGCTCGACCATCTGGCGGAGCGGCGTGGTCGGGCGTCCGATCAA
>CAKTFL010000450.1 GCA_934555855.1 uncultured Sphingomonas sp.
GAACAGACGCTATACGAGGAGCTGTCCAAGGCACGGCCGGACTGGGGGTTCCTGATGGAAGAGCGTGGCGAGATCCTGGGTGATCCGAACAAGCCGCGTTTCATCATCGATCCGCTCGACGGCACCAGCAACTTCATTCACGGCATACCGCACTTCGCGATCTCGATCGCGGTGGAGGAGCCGCTGCCGTCCGGCAAGCGCGAGATCACGACCGCGCTGATCCACCAGCCGCTGACCGACGAAAGCTTCTGGGCGGAAAAGGGGCGGGGTGCCTGGCTGACCGACCAGCGGCTGCGGGTGTCGGCCCGGCGGGATCTGGCCGACGCGCTCATCGCGACGGGCATTCCGTTCCTGGGGCATGGGGACTTCTCGCAGTGGAGCCGCATCTTCGGTGCGGTCGCGCCGGAAGTGGCCGGCATTCGGAGGCTGGGCGCGGCGGCGCTCGATCTCGCCTGGGTCGCCGCCGGGCGGTTCGACGGTTTCTGGGAATCGGACCTGAAGCCCTGGGATGTCGCGGCCGGCGTGCTGCTCGTGCGGGAGGCGGGCGGTTTCGTGACCGATTTCAGGGGCGCGGATCGCGCCTTCGAGCGGAACGAGTTCCTTGCCGCTAACGACGCGCTGCATTCCAAGCTGCACAAGCTGGTGGCCGGCGCGCTGCGCTGACCTGATTGGCCGAGCGTTGGGGTGGGCCAAGGCCGCCTGGTCCTGCACCGCGTTGCGAGTCATTCTCACTTCTTCGACGCCTTGCCCGGCCCGGCCGGCGCGCCTAAAGCGTCCCTATCTGTTCGCACCTGCGAGAAGCGCCTTGGTCGACCTGTCGCAATATCTGCCGATCCTCATGTTCCTGGGCGTTGCCCTGGCGTTGTCGACGGCTTTCGTGTTTCTGCCGATTGTCGTCGCCAAGCTGACCGGGACGGCCAAGCCGACCCCCGAGAAGCTGAGCGAGTATGAATGCGGGTTCCCCGCATTCGAGGATCCGCGCAGCCAATTTGACGTCCGATTTTATCTCGTTGCCATCCTGTTCATCATCTTCGATCTCGAAGCGGCGTTCCTATATCCTTGGGCAGTCAGCGTTTTCAGCCTCGGCTGGACCGCGTGGATCGCGATGATGATCTTCATTGGCGAGCTTGCGCTTGGGCTCGTCTACGCCTGGAAGAAGGGAGCGTTGGATTGGGAGTAGAAATGCACTCCGGTCCGGTTGAGCTGAAGCCGCGGCCCGATCAGGGGCTTGGTGCAGGTGGGGCGCTGGTAGCGCCCGATCAGGGCTTTTTCGACAGCCTGAATGGCGAGCTGACGGACAAGGGTTTTCTGGTCACCTCGACCGAGGAACTGTTCCAATGGGCCCGCACTGGCTCCTTGTGGTGGATGACGTTCGGCCTGGCCTGTTGCGCGGTGGAGATGATCCACGTCAACATGCCGCGCTACGACCTGGAGCGGTTCGGCGCGGCGCCGCGGGCGTCGCCTCGTCAGTCGGACGTGATGATCGTCGCCGGTACGCTGTGTAACAAGATGGCTCCCGCGCTCCGCAAGGTCTATGACCAGATGTCGGAGCCGAAATACGTCATCTCGATGGGCAGCTGCGCCAATGGCGGCGGCTATTACCATTACAGCTATTCGGTGGTGCGCGGCTGTGATCGCGTGGTGCCGGTGGACATCTACGTCCCCGGCTGTCCGCCGACCGCCGAGGCGCTGCTGTATGGCATCATGCAGCTGCAGCGTAAGATCCGCCGCAGCGGGAGCGTCGAGCGATGAGGGCACCGGCTCCGGCCTTTGCTGCCGACCTGAACGTCGAGACGATGGAACTGGCGCGCGCGACGCTGGGCGGTGCTTTGCTCGACGCTGTCGAGCGGGTCGGCGAAGTCCAGATCTGGGTGCAGCGGGATGCTGCCGTCGAGGCGCTGCGTGCCCTGCGCGATACGCCCGGGCTCGAATATCAGCAGCTGATGGAGGTGGCTGGGGTCGACTATCCCGAGCGCGCCGAGCGTTTCGAGGTGGTCTACTGCCTGCTGTC
>CAKTFL010000451.1 GCA_934555855.1 uncultured Sphingomonas sp.
GAGTTGCGGCGAAAGCGGATGGTGCCGGTGGTGACCAAGATCCGCGCGCGATCCACCAAGCAATTCGGTGATCTGGTCCGGCACAGCGGCGAGGAATTCCTGTACGTGCTCAGCGGCAGAATCGTGGTTCAGACGGAGTTCTACGATCCCGTGACGCTGGGCCCCGGTGAGGCGCTCTACATCGATTCCAGCATGGGGCACGCCTATCTCGCCGCAGAGGAATGCGAGGAGGCCGAGGTGCTGGCCGTCATGTCGAGTGCGGAGGAGGAACTGATGAAATCGCTGCTGACCATTCATGAGGAACAGCGGCAGGTTGCCGCTGACGAGAACCGTGCCGCCCCTGCCCGTCTCCGCCGCGCCGGGAACAAGCGTTGAACCGCGCCGCCGCGCTGCTGGGTGCAACGCTGTTTACCCTTGCCACCCCGGCGGTGGCGCAAAAGCAGGAAGGGCAGGATCGGGGAGCGCAGGATCGGGCGACGCGAGTCGCACGAATCCTGCGCGCCATGCCCCTGATCGACGGGCATAACGACTGGCCGGACGCGCTGCGCGACCATGAGAGCGAGGCGCGCTGGACCAGCGACGTCAGCGATCTCTCCGGGCGGCCGGGGCTTTACAATACCGACATTGCCCGGCTGCGACGGGGCATGGTGGGCGCGCAATTCTGGTCTGTCTGGGTCTCGCCCGACCTGACGGGCAAGGAACAGGTTGAACGGACGCTCGAACAGATCGACCTCGTGAAGTCGATCGCAACGCGTTATCCCCGGACCTTCGTCATGGCGCGCACGGCGGACGATATCCGTCGGGCTCACAAGTCTGGCCGTATCGCCTGCCTGATCGGCGTGGAGGGCGGCGGGCAGATCGACGGCAATCTGTCAGTGCTCCGAAGCTATGCCGCGCTTGGCGCGGGATACCTGACTCTTACCCATTTCCGCACGATCGATTGGGCCGACTCCGCCACCGACGATCCGCGGCACGGCGGGCTGACCGATTTTGGGCGGCAGGTCGTGCTGGAACTTAACCGCCTGGGGATGCTGGTCGACCTCAGCCATGTCAGCGAGGACACGATGCGCGATGCGCTTGCCGTGTCGCAGGCGCCGGTGATCTTCTCACATTCCAGCGCACGGGCGCTCGACGATCATCCCCGCAACGTGTCGGACGCGGTGCTAGGACTGGTGCGGCAGAATGGCGGCGTGGTGATGATCACCTTCGCCCCACCCTATGTGTCCGAAGCATATCGCCGCTGGTCGGCGGATTCGGCGGCGGAAAAGGCGCGGTTGAATTCGCCGCCGTCAAACGGCCTCCATATCGGCCAGCCCGACAAGGCGGCCGCCGATTACGCTACCTGGCTCGCCGCCCACCCCGTGCCTCAGGTCACGCTCGGCCAGGTCGCGGATCATGTCGAGCATGTCACGCGCGTAGCCGGGGTCGACCATGTCGGCATCGGGTCGGATTTCGACGGGGTCGGCGCCCTGCTTCCGGTCGGGCTGGAGGACGTCGCGACCTACCCCGCCCTGCTTGCCGAACTGATGCGCCGCGGCTGGACGGATGGCGACATTGCGAAGCTGGCCGGCGGCAACGTGCTGCGCGCGATGGAGAGCGCAGAGGCGGTGCGGGACAGGCTTGCGCGCTGATCGCGCCGACCGGCGCGCGCCCGGAGCCATCTGGACGCGCGCGGTCGGCCGCAGGTTACTTCTTGCCGTCGGTTGCGTTCTCGACTGCCTTGCTGGCGGAATTGACGTCCGCCTTCGCCCCGCGCGCCGTGTTGCACGCGGACAGGGTGACGGTGCCGGCCAATAGGGCCACGATTGCTGCCTTATGGATCATTGCCGTCTCCAGTCGCTTGTGAACGCAAGTCCATGGAAATGCTTGCCGACCCGCGATGTTCCAGCGTCCCGTCACCAGTTCAGGCCGGCACGCACGTACAGATAC
>CAKTFL010000452.1 GCA_934555855.1 uncultured Sphingomonas sp.
GTACGACACCGCGCCGCTGGACAGGACGCTGGAGCGGCTGACGGATGCCGAGCAGCTGAATGCCGGAACGCCCCGGTTCATCGCACTGGCCATCGATATCGAATCGGGCGAGGAGGTGCTGTTCGACACCGCCCAACGCCGCATCACTCCCGATCACGTGCGGGCGAGCGGCGCGCTATTCCCCGTTTTCCCACCGTTCGAGCTGGACGGCCGCCTGCTCGGCGACGGCGGGCTGTCGGCGAACCTGCCGCTCGACCCGGCGCTGGACGACCCGCTGCCTGGTTCGACGCTGGTGATCGCGATCGACCTGCTACCGCCTGCCGGACCACGTCCGGCCACATTTGGCGCGACCGTCGAACGATTGCAGGACCTGACCTTTGCCATGCAGAGCCGGCGCTCGATCGCCGCGTGGCAGAGGGTATTCGAGGCGCAGCGGGACGCGAACGGGCTGTCGGTGACACTGCTGCACCTGATCTATGCCGACCAGCAGCGGGAAACGGCGGGCAAGGCGCTCGATTTCTCGCCGGAAACGATCCGGGATCGCTGGGATGCGGGACGGCGCGACGCGGATCAGGCGCTCGCCATGCTGGCGCGGGGCGACATTCCGCTCGGCCGGGCGGGGCTGACCGTCCATTGCCTGCCAGGTCGAGCGGCAGCGGACGCCTGAACCGCGCGGCTCTCGCCGACCGGGAACAGGACGGCGAGCATGGCTGCGGTCATACGGAAGGGGTTGTGCATGGGGGCTCCGGGTGAAGAGTTCAGGGCCGCCCTATTCCTGCATGCGCCACTGTGGCATGATCATGCGACCGGCGGGCGACGAACTCGGCTATCGGCGAGGGGCGACGGAATCGGCTGTCATCGGCACGCATTCCCTGCCACTCTCCGCGCCGGATGACGCCAGCGGCCCGCCCCCCATTCGAATCGCCCGCGCGCATCCCTACATATCGTCCATGTGTCGCGAGACATCGTGAAAGGATCGCATGAGTCGTAAGCCCGTTCCCGCCCAATCCGGCGATCGCTCCCGCGTCGAACTGATGTTCGACAAGCCGCAATTGCTTGCCACGCTGTTCGGCCAATATGACCAGAATCTGGTCGCGCTGGAAAACCGGCTGGGCGTCTACATCACCGCCCGCGGCAATCGGGTCGGGCTGGAAGGATCCGCCGAGCATGTCGCGATCGCCCGGGACGTGCTGAACGACCTGTATCACCGCATCGGGCGCGGCGAGGAGGTCGACACCGGCCTGGTCGACGCCTCCATCGCGATGGCGGCAGAGCCGGTGCTCGACGGCATCATCCGCGCCGATGCGGGCGGCGCGCCGTCGGTGATGATCCGCACGCGCAAGAAGACCATCGTGCCGCGCACCCCGGCGCAGGCGCACTATATGCGCGCGCTGACCAGCCACGACATGATCTTCGCCCTCGGCCCGGCCGGCACGGGCAAGACCTATGTCGCCGTCGCACAGGCGGTGGCACAGCTCATCACCGGCTCCGTCCAGCGGCTGATCCTGTCGCGTCCGGCGGTTGAGGCGGGCGAACGGCTGGGCTTCCTGCCGGGCGACATGAAGGAAAAGGTCGATCCCTATCTGCGCCCGCTCTACGACGCGCTGTACGACTGCCTTCCCGCCGAGCAGGTGGAACGCCGCATCGCGAGCGGGGAGATCGAGATCGCGCCCATCGCGTTCATGCGCGGGAGGACGCTGGCGGATGCCTTCGTGATCCTTGACGAGGCGCAGAACACGACACCTGGGCAGATGAAGATGTTCCTGACCCGCTTCGGCCAGAACAGCCGCATGGTGATCTGCGGCGACCCGAACCAGACCGACCTGCCGGGCGGCGTGCAGGCATCCGGCCTCGCCGACGCGACCCGCCGGCTGGAGGGGATCGAAGGCATCGCCATGGCCCGCTTCGGCGCGGGCGATGTGGTGCGC
>CAKTFL010000453.1 GCA_934555855.1 uncultured Sphingomonas sp.
GACAATCTCCGACAGCCAGGCCACCGCCTGCCTGAAACCAACACGTTCACCCGCCGCCACTTGCGCCTCGTTCCATATATGCCTTGGCCCTGTCCCTTCGAGGAACGCCCGGAACTAGGCAAGGCGATGCCACCTATGCAGCCGATAGGAGCTGCCTATTAAGGCTCTGGAAACGCTGCCGAGGGGCAGCCGTTCGTGAAAGACGTCATGCCAACGCTTCGTCAGCTTCAGTATCTGGTGGCGATCGCCGACACGGGATCCTTCGTCGGGGCCGCCCGATCGGTGCGGGTCAGCCAGCCGAGCCTCAGCCAGCAGATCAAGGCGCTGGAAACGCGCCTGGACGTTTCGCTGGTCGATCGCGCGGCGGGCGGCGCCATCCTCACCCCGATCGGGCGGAGCATCGTCGCCAGGGCGCGGCAGGTGTTGGGCGAGGTGCGCGACATCGAGACGCTGGCCGCCGGGGCCGCGGGCGGATTGTCCGGCACGCTGCGGCTGGGCACCACGCCGACATTGGGTCCTTACCTGCTGTCGCCGATCATCGCGGAACTGCACCGCGCGGCACCGGGCCTGCGCCTGTACGTGCGCGAAGGCATCCCCGACCGGCAGGCGCTGGAACTGTCGCGCGGCGACCTCGACGCCCTGCTCGGCCCATTGCCGATCATGGGCGAGGACCTGGTGGTCGAGCCGCTGTTCCGCGAACCCTTGCATCTCGTGTCTGCGGTCGACGCCGACATCGCCGCCGCCGGCACCGTCGATCGCGCGCGGCTATCCGGACAAACGCTGTTGTCGCTGGACACGCGGCACCATCTTCACCGTCAGGTCGCCGGCATCGCGGAGGATTTCGGACTGGCGCTGAGCCGCGACTATCAGGGCACCAGCCTCGACAGCCTGCACCAGATGGTCGCGAGCGGCTTAGGGCTGTCGGTGCTGCCCGGCCTGTACCTGGCGTCCGACGTGGGCGGATCGGCGGGGCTCGCCGTTCTGGACGTGGCCGGCTGGAACGCGCACCGCTCGATCGCGCTGGCATGGCGGAAATCCTCGGTCATGGATCAGGCGTTCCGGCTGATCGCCGATCATGTGCAGCGCGCGGCCGGAAAATGGTCCACGCCGCCGTCCGCGTAGGGGCTGCGAGGCTAAGGAGCGTTCGACCCCTATGATCGCAGCCGTGCCGGCTCAAAAGCTGTGGTCCAAGCGTGCGTTCTAGAAGCGTGATCGGCACGGCGGCAATGCCCGATCATCCCTGCGCAAGGTGCCAGCCTCACTTCCAGAACCGCTTGGCATCGACCAGATCCTCGTGCGCGTCCGCAGCCGATGCGAGCAGGCGCTTGCGCTTGCCGCCGGCGAGCAGCTGCACGGCGTCCGGGGCATCCGCCATGCCGAGTTCCTCCAGCACCTCAGGCGCGGTCGCCAGATCGTTGAGCGCACCCAGTCCGTCCTGAAGCGCTTCCAACGCGGAGACGAACTTCTTGCGACGCCGGCGCTCGCCGCGCGCATCGAACAGGCCGGCAAAGAACTCCGCTCCGTAGCGCAGCTTCTTGGCGTCCTTGCGAAGCTCGTGACGCGTCTCGTCATCGGCGCGGATGATCTCGCGACCGCCCTTCTTCACCCGGCGGCGCAATCGGCCGAGCGAGGTGCGGGCGAACGCACGCGCGGGCTGGTTTCGAGCCGCTTCGGTGTCGGGCACCTCCAGCCAGTCGCCGATGGCGGTCCATTCCACCAGGTCAAGCATCAGCGTCCGCACCCGCGCCGACCCGAGCACCTCGTGAACCCGGTCATAGGCCGCCTCGCGCGCCGCGGCGACGCGGTCGTGCAGGGCTCCGGTCGCGCTTCGGCCGAGCAGCACGTCGAGATCGCGTGCCTTGCCCAGCTCCGCGGCGAGCCAGCGCAGCTCATCGCGCAACGCAAGCTGGC
>CAKTFL010000454.1 GCA_934555855.1 uncultured Sphingomonas sp.
GTGCCGAACAGCGCCTCCAGCGTCTGCGCGTTGGTGGCCGCGTCCTGCGGCCGCGCCGCGCCCGGCTGGGGCGGCGTCAGCGCGAAGTCGGGCGGGATCACCAGCGGCGCCTGGCGAGCCACCGCGAATTCGTCGGGGCGTGCGCGGTCATAGCCGCGCTTGCCGCAGCCCGACAGCAGGGCCACGCCCATCATTCCGAGCGCGAGCGGCACAATCTTACGCATTCACATTCTCCACAGGAGCTTTGGCCGGCTTGTCGCGCATCAGCAGCGCGCGGACAAGCAGGACCAGCACGCCGATCGTAATCGCCGCATCGGCAAGGTTGAAGACCAGGAACGGCCGCCATTCGCCGAAATGCAGATCGGCATAGTCGATGACATAGCCCAGCCGCACCCGATCGATGATGTTGCCCAGCGCGCCGCCCAGCACGAAACCGAGCGCGATCTGGTCCGCCCGGATCTTCTCGCGGAACATCCACACCGCGACGCCGATCGAGATCGCCCCGGTCAACGCCACCAGAGCCCAGCGCGTCAGATGGCCGTCCGCCGGCAACAGGCCGAGCGACACGCCGATATTGGGCACGAACCGCAAGGCGAAAAAGCCGGTCAGCTCGCGCGCTGCACCCGGAAAGCTGATCCCGAGCGGCCCGGTCACGATCCATTTGACCAGCTGGTCGGCCGCGAGCAGCAGCGCCGCGCCCGCCAGCCCGGCCCGGGGAAGGTCACGCATGGGTCACGACCCCGTCGCATCGGTCGCACAGCGCGCCGTCGTCGGTCACCTCGGGCAGATGCCGCCAGCAGCGTCCGCATTTGTGGTAGTCGGTCCGGGTCACGGAAACGTCCTCGCCCTTCGACACCTTGGCGACGATGAACGCCTCGGCCAGCGCGTCGGCGCCGAGCGGCAGCTCCGGCACGGTCACATCCGCCTCCAGGCTCGACCGCACCGTCTTCTCGCGCCGCAGCGGCTCGATCGCTTCCGTCACCCGCTCACGCAGCAGGCGCAGGTCATGCCAGTTGGTGCCGATCGTGTCGTCGCCCGACAGGCGCGGCAGGTCGGGCCATTCCAGGAAGTGCACTGAACCCTCCTCGCTCGGATAGCGCGCCTGCCATACCTCTTCGGCGGTGAACGGGATGATCGGCGCGGCGTAGCGGACCAGGGCGTGGAACAGCGTGTCGAGCACCGAGCGATAGGCGCGCCGCTTCGGATCGCCCGTCGCGTCGCAATAAAGCGAGTCCTTGCGGATATCGAAGAAGAAGGCGCTGAGATCGTCCTGCGCGAAATCCGTCAGCAGCCGCATGTAGCGGTTGAACTCGAACCCGTTCGCCGCCTCCTTCAGCTCGGCATCGAGCATCCCCAGCCGATGGAGGATGTATCGCTCCAGCTCGGGCAGCGCCGACACCGGCACCGCCTCCGCCCTGTCGAACCCGTCCAGCGCGCCGAGCAGGTAGCGGAAGGTGTTCCGCAGCTTGCGATACGCGTCCGACGCGGTCGCCAGCACTTCCTTGCCGATCCGCACGTCGTCGAAATAGTCGGTGGAGGCGACCCACATGCGGAGGATATCCGCGCCCGATTCGCCGATCACCTTCAGCGGATCGACGACATTGCCGAGCGACTTGGACATCTTGCGTCCCTGGCCGTCGAGCGCGAAGCCGTGGGTCAGCACCGCGTCATACGGCGCGCGCCCGCGGGTGCCGCAGCTTTCCAGCAGCGACGACTGGAACCAGCCGCGATGCTGGTCGGACCCCTCGACATACAGGTCGGCGCGCACATCCTCGCCATAGCGGGCCTCGACGGTGAAGGCGTGGGTCGAGCCCGAGTCGAACCACACGTCGAGAATGTCGTTGACCGGCTCGTAATCGGCCGCGTCATGATCCGGTCCCAGCAGCGCCTGGTGATCGGCGGTGAAC
>CAKTFL010000455.1 GCA_934555855.1 uncultured Sphingomonas sp.
GGCGATGATCGCGGAGTTGCGTGGGCTCGGCTGCGGCGTGATGCTGATCGGCGACGGCGATGTGGCGGGCGTGATCGCGACCACCGACCCCGATACCACGATCGACCTGTACATGGGTTCGGGCGGCGCGCCGGAAGGCGTTCTCGCCTGTGCCGCGCTGCGCTGCGTCGGTGGGCAGTTCAAGGGACGGCTGCTGTTCCGCAACGACGATGAGCGCGCGCGCGCCGCCAAATGGGGCGTCACCGATCTCGACAAGCAATATGACCTTTCGGAACTGGCGAAGGGCGACTGCATCTTCGCGGCCACGGGTGTGACCGACGGGTCGCTGCTCGCTGGCGTGAAGCGCAAGGCGGGGCGGATGACCACTGAAAGCGTCGTCATGCGCGCTTCTTCCGGCACGGTGCGCTGGGTTCGGGGCGACCACCGCATCGGCGGATGATCCCGGCCCTGCCGCTGCTGGCGGCGGCCCTGACGGCTTATGGCTGGTATTTATGGGGCGGCTGGCGGCATCTCGGGCGCGCCGGCAGCCGCGTCGTGCGCGTAAGGAGCACGGGCAATCGCTTTGCCCGGATCGGGCGGCGAATGCTGCTCCTGTTCGGCGGCACCGGCTTGTTCTGCCTCGTGCTGCTTGACGGAGTTGGGGCGCTGCTCGCCATGCCTGTCGAATTCGCGCCCGCGCAGCGGCTGGCCGTTAGGCTGACCGGCCTGGACGCGTCGCAGCGCTGGCCGATGATGCTCCTGGTGTCGGCCATGCTCGCAGGCGGGGTGCTGGCGGGGCTGATCGCGCGGATCCGGCGGCGACCGCCGATGACGCTCGGCAGGGTGGAGGGGGTAACGCCCCGGTCCCTCACCGACCTGATCCCGGCGGCGCTACTGTCGGTGATTGCCGGCCTGTGCGAGGAGCTGTTCTTTCGCCTGGTCCTGCCACTGTTGGTCGCGCTCGTCGGGGGCGGGGCCGTGCTGGGCTTCGGCATGTCTGCGGCGTTGTTCGGGCTGGCTCACCGCTATCAGGGAGCCGTGGGCATCGCTGCGACGGCGACGGTCGCCCTGCTGCTGAGCGCGGCCTATCTGCTCACCGGCCAGCTATGGGTTGCGGTCGTCCTCCACACGACGCTCGACCTGACGGGGCTGGTCGTCCGGCCGGTGGTGGCGGGGATGGTGCGGCGGAGTGAGACTTCCCACCGTTCGCGCTGAGCTTTTCGGTGCGGGAGCACATGGAAGGCGTGAGCGGCCGGTCCGAACCGTTTCGACCTACCAGGATCGAGGCGAACGGAAGTGGTCCGTGCATGGTCCCGTCACTCTGAACGGTTCATCCCGGCCTATGAGGGGATGGCGGGAACGGAAGTTCAATGCGCCCGCGCTGCCGCCACGGCGCGTTGCAGTTCCTCAAGCGGCAATGCGCCGGACAGGACGCGGTCGCCGATCACCCAACTGGGCGTCCCGTTGACCCCGAGCTGTCCCGCCAGCTTCAGGTTGCGCGCGATCTCCGCGTCGTTCTGGGCGCTGCCGGCTGTCGAGAGGTCCACGCCAGCCTTCGCCGCCGCGGCCGCGATCGTCGCCGTCGTGACCTGCCCGCCGGTGTAGAGCGCATCGTGGAACGCCGGCCAGCGCCCCTGCCGCGCGGCCGCCAGGCTGGCCCGGGCGGCGGCCTGACTGGATTCCGCCAGGATCGGCAGCTCGCGATACACGATCCGCACCTTCGGATCGGCCTTGGTCAGCGCGGCGATGACCGGCAGGCTGGCGCGGCAATAGCCGCAATTATAGTCGAAGAACTCGACCACGCTGACATCGCCGTTCGGATTGCCGGAAAAGGCGTTGCCGACCGGCTGCGTCAGTTCGCTTCCGGT
>CAKTFL010000456.1 GCA_934555855.1 uncultured Sphingomonas sp.
GGTGTCGGGTGCAGGATCAGCCCTCGCACCGAAACCCGAATGCGCCATCTGACCGACCAGCCGGTCGGACCACGACTGCTTCAGTCGGCTGCGGCCTGGAAGAACCGGTTGGCGGAGCGCGGACGTTCGGGCATGCCCTTGTCGACGAGGCCGTCGAGGCCTTCCGGCAGATAGGGGAGGATGGCATCAAAGCCGTCGCAGCCTGCCGTCAGCAGCCACTCTTCCCTGGCATCGGCCATCGGCTCCGGCGACCCTATCGTGTACAAACTGGCGCACTGCACTAGCTATGATAATGGAGCGCCCCCTTTCGTTGCCGAAGACAGTCTTTGAACCAGTTGGGTCGCGAGCTCAGAGCACTGCAGGCGGATTTCGGGAATGGCAGTCACTTCCCAAGACCGCGCGCGGGTAACAGGTCCGACAGCGTACAGACGCTCGCTCGGTTGGCCCTGTGCATCGACAATCTCTCCACCTTCCGCAACATCAAGACCGATCTGCAACGGATCAAGCCGAGCGCGGCCGTTTTCGATGAGACGCGCCGCCAGTCGCCCGCTCCCGGAAGCGGGGTCCCGCAGAATCCCCATGCAGTCGATCACCCAGTCCGCACGGATTTCCCGGATCGATCCAGCACCGCGTTCGCGAAGGCGCACGACCACGCCGGAACCTGCCTCCGTCGTCTCAACGACACGCCCTGCAACAATCTGCAGACGTCCAGCGGAAAGGTCCGCCCGCAAGCCTTCGGCAGCCAAGGGCGCCATGCGATGGCGGTGCACCTCCCAAAGCGTGCGAGCGTGACGTAAGAAGCTCTGCTTCCCTTCTGGCGTCAGCGATCGCCAAAGATACTGAGTGTGAGGGCGGAGGGCGTCCACGACGTCCCACCAGCCCCGGTTCTCGGATGCGGCTGCCCAGCGCACCGTCCGCCTCAGCCAACGCATGATGTATGATGGCGCCGTCCCGAATGGGACATCGGCTGCGTCCAGGGGCAGCGGAACAGAGGGTGCATGCGGCTGCGGAAGCAAACCGCGCCGCGAGATGGCGATGATCGTTCCACGATGCATCTTCCGACGTAGCGTCGCAACGTTGTCGACCATCGAAAGTCCCGTCCCGAGAATGACCACTGCATCATCGGGCGCGACCGGCAGTTCGCTCGAGCGACACCAAGGTCCGATGACCCTTGATCCAGTCCTGGCGCAAGGCTCGACATGTCCCGTAGCGAGGACCGCTAGGTCTGCAATCTCTATGCGGCCATCGGCCAATGTAACCGCAACGCCGCCGTCGATCGGCTGGATGTCCGTGCACTCGCCGTTGAGAAGCGCTAGGCGACCGCCGGGCCCGCTGAAGGGCGCGACGAGATCGCTCAGATACTCTCGATAGATCAAACGCGGAACGAAGCAATACGGGCTATCGCAGCCGAAGGCCTGAGCGTGCGATGTCCCGACAAGCCAGCGCCAGAAGTGATTCGGGTCCTTGGGAAAAGCGCTCATGCCGCTGGCGCGGGTGTTGAGGAGGTGATCCGGTTCGTCAGTCGAGTAGGCGATGCCCGCTCCGATCACGGCCCGGCGTTCTACGATCGCGACTCGAAGCCCGGCCGCACCGGAGTGTAGGAGATGAGTAGCGAGTATCGTGCCGCTCGCTCCACCGCCCACGATGATGATCCGGTTGTCGTTCATTGGCCCTCCCGAACGAGGGGAAAGTCGTAGATCGTTGCCCTCTCACTCTCCGGGCAAAGACGTTCAACGAGTTCCACCATGTTGATCTCCCCTCAGCTGCCCGAAATCGCGGCCTCACCAAGGGTCTGCTTGTCGAGAATGTCGGAGATCGCGCTGCGTAGCCC
>CAKTFL010000457.1 GCA_934555855.1 uncultured Sphingomonas sp.
TCGACGGCTTCCACCCCGATCCCGACGCGCTGCGCGCCGTGGCGCTGGCCGCGCGGTTCGGCCCCGGCCTGCGTTTGTATCCCGGCATCCGCGCCGACCTGCCCATCGACTATTTCCACGCGACGCGCACGGTGCTGGAGATGGTGGTCAGCCAGGTGTTCGGCGCCAGGGAAGGGGCCACCCTGATCGACGCCAGCTTCTCGATCGTCACCCGGCCGCCCGGAGAACTGAGCGTGCAGCAGTGTATCCCGCATGTCGACGGGGTGGAGCCGGGCCGGATCGGGCTGGTCCACTACCTGTCCCCGCAGGGCGGCGACGGCACCGCCTTTTTCCGCCATCGCGCGACCGGGTTCGAGGCCCTCGATGCCGCGCGCTCGCCGACCTATCTGGCGCAGCTCAACCGCGAGCTGGACGGGGCCGCACCGCCCGTCGGCTATATGGCGGAGGGAAATGCGCTGTTCGAGCGGACGGCGCATGTCGAGGGCCGCTACAATCGCGCGGTGATCTATCGCAGCGCGATGCTCCACAGCGGCGCGATCACCCCCGGCGCGACGCTGAGCTCCGACCCGGCGACGGGCCGGCTGACCGTCACGGCGTTCCTGATGGCGCGATAGGGGGCAGCCCGGCTTGGCCGACCAACTGGTGCGGCGGGGTCATTGCCGATCACCGGAGGATCGGCCGTTCCCTACGGCTCGCGGTAGACGGCTTCGATGTTATTGCCGTCCGGATCGTACAAGAAGGCGGCATAATAACCGGCAGGGTATCCGCCAGAACGCAGGCCGGGCGCACCATTATCGGTGCCGCCGGCGGCAAGGCCCTCCCGATGGAAGGCATCGACCGCTTTCCGTGATGTCGCTCGAAAGCCAGTGTGCTGCCTTGCACCGCTTTGGTGAAAGACGTCGATCCAGAAGGAGGGATAGCCCACACCAAAGGCCAGGCCGGCAAGGCCGGGCCCTCCCTCTTCGATGGGGTTCATTTCGGCATCGATACGCATAACGACATTGCAGCCCAGAGGACGCAGCGCCGCTTCATAGAAGCTTGTCGATCGGACGATATCAGAAACGCCGATGCCGGTATGATCGATGAGCCAATCGCGACTGTCCGTCATATCCCCTCCCGGACGCCCATAACCTGATCGACGGGGTCGAGACCGCTGCTACGGTTCCGGTCCATGTGCCGGTTCATCTGGCGGCGTCCAGCATACCGATCATCGTTGATAAATCAGCAACTCTAACTTGGCGGGCGCACGGCCAGGTACACGGTGCTCCACAGCTGGGCGGCGTTGGATTCGTCCACGTCGCCCCGGCCCGCGCCGAACGGCACCACCTGGTAATGGCCGTCGCGCCAGGTCCAGGACCATAATTCGGAGCTGCGGGTCGCGCGGGTCGCCTCGATCGCGCGCCACAGCGTCGCCTGCGTCCGCGCCAGCACCGCGCGCGTCGCGGCCGGCAGGTCCCGGCGCGCGAGCTGCCGTTCCAGCCCGGCCGCGAGCAGCGCCTGCTGCCACGACCACACCACCGCGCCATGATAGGCACTGGGGGCGAAGCGGTCCTGCGTCGCGGGGTCCGCCATCACCGGATTGGCGACGACCAGCCCCGCCTCCGTCATCAACCCCGCCGGAAAGGGGCGCCCGATCGCCTGCACATAGGCGGCGAGGTCGGCGGGCGAGGACTCCCCGAACAGCATAGCGAACCCCTCGTCGGAATTGACGATCGGCACCGGCCGCCCCGCCTCGTCCAGCGACAGGGCGTGAAAGGCGAGCGCCGCGCCGCCCAGCGACGCCAGCGCCGGCGCGGGCGGCACGCCGACCCGCGCGGCATAGCGC
>CAKTFL010000458.1 GCA_934555855.1 uncultured Sphingomonas sp.
CGGTCATCGTCTTTCCCGGCTCCAATTGCGACCGCGACTTGGCGGTGGCGCTGGAACAGGTGACCGGCACGCGGCCTGACATGGTCTGGCATGGCGACAGCGACCTGCCGGACGGCATCGGCCTGATCGCGGTGCCGGGCGGCTTCTCCTATGGCGATTACCTCCGTTCGGGCGCGATCGCGGCGCGATCGCCGGTGATGCGCGCGGTGGTGGAGGCGGCCGGGCGCGGCCTGCCGGTGCTGGGCGTGTGCAACGGGTTCCAGGTGCTGACAGAGGCCGGGCTGCTGCCGGGCGCGCTGATGCGCAATGCCGGGCTGAACTTCGTCTGCCGCGACGTTTCCCTCACCGTCGAAAACAGCCAGTCATCCTTTACCAGCCGCTACGGGGCGGGCGAGACGATCCGCGTGCCCGTGGCGCATCACGATGGCAACTACTTCGCCGACCAGGACACGCTCGACCGACTGGAAGGCGAAGGCCGCGTCGCGTTCCGCTATGGCGAGGACGTCAACGGCTCGGCGCGCGGCATCGCGGGCCTGCTCAATCCGGCGGGCAACGTCCTCGGCATGATGCCTCACCCCGAACGCCGGATCGAGGCCGCCCATGGCGGCACCGACGGCCGCCGCCTGTTCGAGGGACTGCTGGAAACGGTCGGCGCCTGAGCCCAGGGCGGGGCTGGCGCGCCACCGGGTCGAAATGCTGACCCGCCTCCGTTCGGTTTTGGAGACGTTGGGCGTCGCCGAACATCTGCAACGAAGCGGGAAGCGCCGAAGTCGCTGTCCTACAGCCGCTTGGCTCGGCATAGATGGCCGGTGATCGCCCCGTGTCCCCGCAGCCTCTTTCTTCCCTTTGCCTCGTCACGAACTTCCGTGACGATCCCCGGCCTGCGGCCCCGCACCTGAAAAGGAGGGTGGATGTGTCGTTATGCCGGAAACTTCGGAAACTTCGGCCCGCCCGAACCGCCGGTATGCGGCCTCACGATCGCGGTTTCGCCGCTTGGCAAACCGCGCTACGAACCGCGCAGCGCGCGCCCGTAGCTCAGCTGGATAGAGCACGAGCCTTCTAAGCTTGTGGTCGCAGGTTCGAATCCTGCCGGGCGCGCCATTTCAGCGATGAAGGAATGCGGAATATTTCCCCATTCCCGACTCCCTCGCGACAACGCGCCATTGTTTCTGCCCAGGGCCTGATCGATGCTGTTCCCCCTCCTCCTCGCCGCCGCCGTCCAGCAGGTGCCGCCAGCCGACGTCCAGGTGGTCGGCCCCGGCAAGCCGAACGCGCAGACGCCCGCCACGCTGGTTGTCGAGCCGGCAGCCATGTTCATCATCGCCTGCGACGCGGACGGTGACGCGCGCACCACCCGTGCGGAGCTGGACGCCTGCGTCCGGCGCAGTTTCGCCGCGATCGATACCGGCGGCACGGGATCGCTGGGTTATATCGGCTATGGCGAATGGCAGGCGCGATGGCTGGGCGACCAGGGCGCCTTGCCCAGCCCGTTCGAGGTGGATCGCGACGGCGACAACCGGATCACGCCTGACGAGCTTCAGTCCCAGTTCGGCAAGCTGTTTTCGCGCTACGACAGGAATGGCGATCGCTTCGTCATCCGCGCGGAGGCGCTGACGATCCGTACCACGGCTGCAGGTGGCCGGGGCCAAGGCAACGGCCCGCCCCGTGGCAAGCGCGCTCAGGACCGTCCCCGCGCGGAACGTATTCCCGGCGGTCAGCCGGAGAAGGAAGACGGCCAGCTGTGACCCGCTTCGCTTTCTCCATCCACGCGACGGACGGCGCCGCCCGTGCCGGCACGATCACCATGCGGCGGGGC
>CAKTFL010000459.1 GCA_934555855.1 uncultured Sphingomonas sp.
GGTCGCGGCCCGTCATTGTGCGGCGGGACATGAGCACGAGTTTCACGGGCATAAGCCGCACGGGCAGGGGCACCACGACCATCCTGGCGCCCATGCCTTGGCCGATCCGCGATGAAGGCGCGCTTTCCCGCCGAGCATGCACATGAGCATGGACATGAGCATGGACAGGGGCTGGCTAAGCCGGGCACGGCCCCGGCGCATGGCATCGACGAGGCGCACGCGCGGTTGCCCCCGCACGAGGTCGCGATCCTGGCGGAGACGTTCCGCCTGCTCGGCGATCCGACGCGGCTCAGGATCCTGCTGTTCTGCCTGACGCATTCGCGGGCCGTGGGCGATATCGCCGAAAGCCTGGACCTGTCACAGACCCTGGTCAGCCACCATCTGCGTCTGCTGCGCGGTGCCAGGCTGGTGCGTGGCGAGCGGCAATCCCGGCAGGTCTTCTACAAGGTCGCCGATGCCCATGTCAGCGACATGCTGGTCGACATGGTCAGCCATCTGGACGAGGACCATCTGGACGACTGACGCCCGGCAGGGTGGACCTGAAAGGCGCGGCGCCGGCGCCTGGATCAGGGGTTGGGTCTTCTGCCCGCGACGCTTGCCACCATCACCGGCTTCGGTTGTGGTGCCACTGCCGGCGAAGACGCGGCGAGCCGCCGAATCAGATCGATCAGGTGCGCGTCCTCTTCCGATAGGGGGGCGACACGGTTGGTCGGCGGCGCACCGGCAATGGCGTCGGGTTCGACAAGCTGGCTTCCCCAGCTGTCCGCGAGCGCGAGGAGTTGATCGCCCAACGAGTCGGAGGAACTCGCGATCACGGAGGGGAAGGGGAGCCGCGTCGCTGGCCCTCCTCGTGCGGCGGCGGCGATGCCGTGCTGGCCGAAGCCGATCGCAAAGGGCGACAGGAACACCGCGCCCCGCACCGATCTGGTGTAACTTCTCGGTGACAATCGCGCCCACCAGGCCACCGCCAGACAGGCGACGCCCTGCGCCACGATCACGGCCGGCTCCTGCGAGCGGGAGAAAACGGAGTCGAGCTGCAACGCCCAGCGGCCGCCCGGGAAACAGGCCAGATCCAGTTCGACATGTGGCGCGAACGCGCCGGCCGGCGTGGCCCCTTTCACCCCGACAACGACGATATCCTGAAGATCGACCCGGTCATGGCGACGGACGTTCATGGCAACGCCTCCGTACGTACGGGTCCGGGCTGCCCTGCCAGCACACGATGCGCCAGCACCCGAGGCGGCCCGAACGACCTGTTCGGCCCTTGTCTGCGCGGCACAACTAGCGAAGAAAAAGAAGATTTCATGTCGACCCTGAAAGCAGACATGCGGGTCGATCGCGGTTTTGATCAGAACGGCACATCGCCTGCGATCGTGACCCGCTCCATGCGCCGCCGGGCCGGCCAGTAGTCGGCTACCGGATAATGCTGAGTGCAGCGATTGTCCCAGATCGCCACCGCGTTCGGCGTCCACCGGAAGCGTAGCTGATATTCGGGCACCTTGAACTGATCAAACAGGTGCCCGAGTAACGCGGCGCCTTCGGAGTCATCCAGCCCGTCGATGCGGCTGGTGAAGCTGGCATTGACGAACAGCACGCGGTCGCCTGTCTCGGGATGAGTCCGGACGACCGGATGGTGCTGGGGCGGATACTCGACCGCCATGGCGGCGCGGCGGTCCGGCGCGATGCGGTCGCCGAAATCGAACAGCAGGTCATGGGTGGCCGTGCGTCCGTCGATCCGCGCCTTCACCTCGTCGGACAGCCCCTGATAGGCCG
>CAKTFL010000460.1 GCA_934555855.1 uncultured Sphingomonas sp.
CCGAATGCGGGCAAGTCGACGCTGGTCAACAAGATGCTTGGCGAAGACCGGCTGATCACCGGGCCAGAGGCAGGGATCACCCGAGATTCGATTTCGGTCGATTGGGAATGGCACGATCCCAAGGGAGGTGGCGTCAGGGCGGTCCGGCTTATCGATACGGCCGGAATGCGTAAACGCGCCAAGGTACAGGACAAGCTGGAAAAGCTGTCAGTCGCGGACGCCCTGCGTGCGGTGGACTTTGCGGAAGTCGTCGTGTTGCTGCTCGACGCCACGCTCGGACTGGAGGCGCAGGACCTGCGTATCGCCGACCGTGTGCTCGAAGAGGGTCGCGCACTCGTCATCGCGTTGAACAAGTGGGATGTGGCGGAGAACGCGTCGTCCCTGTTCAATGGCGTTCGCAAGGCGCTGGAGGACGGCCTCAGCCAGGTAAAGGGCGTACCACTGATCACCGTATCGGCCGCGACCGGCAAGGGGCTGGACGTGCTGCTACAGGTTGCGTTCGAGACCCGTGCCGCTTGGTCGCAGCGGGTCGGGACCGGCGAACTCAATCGTTGGTTCGAGCGCGCGATCGAGGCGAACCCGCCACCTGCGCCGGGCGGCAAGCGGATCAAGCTACGCTATGTGACCCAGGTCAAGACGCGGCCGCCCAGCTTCGTGATCTTCGGCACCCGCGTGGACCAGTTGCCCGCCAGTTATGAACGCTATCTGGTCAATTCGCTGCGTCGGGAGTTGGGTTTCGGCGCGGTGCCGATCCGGCTGACGCTGCGGGCGCCGCGCAACCCCTTTGATAGGACAAGCTGAACAATCCCGGTAACCTCCTGTTTACCCACGGAGACCTAGTCTCCGTTCCTGATCGTCGGTCGCCACGACGCGATGAGGAGGCGGACGGTGTTATTCGAAGGCAGCACGTTGGTGGACTGGACGACCTTCGCCCGTACTCGCAGCGAGCTCGGGCCGGGATTCGTCCGCATCCTGGGATATTTTCGCGAGGATGGCGTGAAGTCGGTTGCCGCGATCGAGGCGGCGATGCGCGCCGGTGATGCGACGGCGCTGGTCATTCCGTCACACACGCTGAAGGGAGAGGCGCGTCAGTTCGGGGCAGAGCCGCTGGCGATGCTGGCCGAGGCCATCGAAACCATCGCCCGAGACTGCATCGAGGCGCATGACACGCCCGACCAGGCGCTGGAGCATGTCGTGAAGCTGCGCGCCTGTTTCCAGGACACGCTGGTCCTGCTGGAGCGGGAGGCCAGTGCAATCGTGGAGCGGCGTCCGATGCCGGGCGGGTTCGGACGCCGTTCTCCTGCTACCTTCGGTCGGGCCGTCTGACCGGCCCTCTCCGTCAACCCTGCCGCAAATGGGGGGCGGCACCTGACTGCGGCTTGTCATGCTCGGGCAGCGAATTGAGCTGGATGTAGTTGTGGATGCCCATCCGGCCGATCATCTCGAACTGCCGTTCCAGCGTGTCGACATGCTCTTCCTCGCTCGCGAGGATGCGAGCGAACAGATCGCGGCTGATGAAATCCTGTACTTCCTCGCAATATGCGATAGCGCCGCGCAGCTGTTTCACCGCTTCCAGCTCCATGTCTAGGTCAGAGCGAAGCACTTCCTCGACCGTCTCGCCGATGCGGAGGCGACCGAGCAGCTGGAAATTGGGCAATCCGTCGAGGAAAAGAACGCGTTCCGACAGCCAGTCGGCGTGCTTCATCTCGTCAATGGATTCCATGCGCTCATATTGGGCGAGCTTGTAGAC
>CAKTFL010000461.1 GCA_934555855.1 uncultured Sphingomonas sp.
GCACCAGCATCACGTCCACCAGCGGCGTCACGTTGATGTCCGCCACCGGCGCCCGCCGGCCTCGTCCGGCGCGGGAGGGCAGGTTCGCCGCCACGGCTCAGCGGCTCCCGTCCAGCTGGCGCGACAGGGTCGCGTGGAACCCGTCGGCAAAGCGGTTGAGTGCCGCCTCGATCTTACCGATGCCGTGGTTGAAGCGGTTGTACGCGATCAGGGCCGGGATCGCCGCGAACAGCCCGATCGCGGTCGCGAACAGCGCCTCCGCAATGCCCGGCGCGACCACGGCGAGCGACGAGTTCTGCGCCTGGGCGATGCCGGTGAAGCTCCGCATGATCCCCCACACCGTGCCGAACAGGCCGACGAACGGCGCGGCCGACGCGACCGTCGCGAGCACGTTCAGCCGGTCCGACAGCCGATCGATCTCCCCGGCGGCCGCCGCGCCCATCGCCGTGGCGAGCCGCTCGCGCGTGCCCGCCTTGTCGATCGCATTGCCCGCCGTGGAGCGCCGCCATTCCCCGATTCCGGCGCCCAGAACGCGCGCGGAGGGCAGGTCGTTTTCGGCCTCTTTCTTGTGAAAGGCGTCGATGTCGTCCGCCTTCCAGAAGTCGCGCTCGAACCGGGCCATGCCCTTGCGCGTGCTGCCCAGCCGCCGCCACAGCGCGACGATGATCGCCCATGTCCACACGCTCGCGAGCAGAAGGCCGCCCATGACGATCTTCACCACCCAATCGGCCTGAAGGAACAGCGCGACCGGCGACAGCGTCGCGGCATCCATGTTGAAGACGGGATTCATGGGTTGAGTGTGGCTCCCTGGGCGACAAGGCCCCGACAAAGTTCGGTGTAGATGGCGATCCATTCAGGCGGCTGGCGAACGGGACGGCCCGATGCGCCGACCAGAGCGGCCGTGACCCGGGCGTCCGTCAGCACAGCCTCGCCCTTCCTGACCTGTTGATGAATGACGACGCTCGCCGCGCGCACCTGTGTCAGCGTTGAGACGACCAGCAGCGCGTCGTCCAGCCGGGCCGGCGCCGCATAGCGGATCTGGACGTCAGTAACGGCATAGGCCCCCTCGCCCGCCTCCCACCGTGCGCGCTGGTCGATGCCGGCGAGCCGCAGCATGTCCGACCGCGCCCGCTCCATGTAGCGCAGGTAGTTGGCATGGTAGACGACGCCCGACAGGTCGGTGTCCTCGACATACACGCGCACCGGAAACCGATGCACGGATCCGTCGAAGCGTCCTTCGACGGGCTGGTCGGGGCCGGCCTGCGTCACCACGGCGACCTGTTAACCGAACGGGACTCAAGGGGAAACCCCGTCCGCACGTTACTGCGCCTCCGGCTTGCCGAACACGGCGGGGTCGAGTTGCAGCCCGGCTCGAGGCGGCGGGCCGGCCGACGCAACGAGCGCGCCCCTCCGCCACGCATCATAGGCGCGGTAGAAGTCGGCAAAGGGCTGGTCGAGCGCGGCCACCTGCGCGGGCGCGAACGCGTCCAGCCCGCCCGGCGGCACGGCCGCTGCCGCCGCCAGGCTGCGCTCCGCCGCCGAGCACAGGCTGGTTCGCGCCGGAACCTGCGCGAAAAAGTTGTACAGGCGCGTCATGGCGTCATCATAGCGGTCCTGCCAATCACCGCCGCCTGCCCGGAACTCTTCAGAATAGCGCTTCTCCGCCGCCGCCAGCCCCGTCTTCTCGCGCTTCAGCAGTGCGTTGTAGGCGGCGATGATGCCGTTCCCCTGGACGCCGGGACAGGAC
>CAKTFL010000462.1 GCA_934555855.1 uncultured Sphingomonas sp.
TGTCAGGCTACGGCGCCGTGGCAATGCTTGTACTTCCGCCCCGATCCGCACGGACAGGGCGAGTTGCGGTTCACCTGACCCGCCCAGGCGGCAGGGTCCTCACCCAGTTCCGGCTGTTCGGGCCGGACGAACTGGAGCGGCGGCATTTGGGTCTGCACCAGCCCCAGCGAGCCAGCGTCGATATCGCGCGTGTCGTCCTCGCCAGTGAACGGGTCGAAATGACTGGTGATGAAGTCGGGCAGTGCCGGCAGTTCGGGCGGCGCCTGGATCTGGAACTGCGCGTGAGCGATCGTCCGCGTCACGTCAACCCGGATCGAGTCCAGCATCCGCTGGAACAGCGAAAATGCCTCCTGCTTATACTCGTTGATCGGCGTCTTCTGAGCGTAAGCGCGCAGGTGGACCACCTGACGCAACGCATCGAGCGTCGCCAGATGCTCCTTCCAGTGATGATCGAGGTTCTGGAGCAGAATCGACTTCTCGACCGAGGTCCAGGTGTCCGGCTCCAGCTGCGTCGACTTGTCGGCGACGAGCGCATCCGCCGCCTGCTGTACGCGTTCCTCGACCACCTCGGGATCGATCGCGTCTTCCTGGCGCCACTCATCGACGGGCAGGTCGAGGCCGAGCTGCTCGACCAGCTGGGTCTTCATGCCCTCAACGTCCCACTGCTCCGGATAGGAACCCGGCGGGCAGGCAGCGCCGACGATCTCATTCGCGGTCTCGCGGCGCATGTCACCGACCATGTCGCCGACAGTTTCCGCGTCCATGATGTCCGCGCGCTGTTCATAGATCACCTTGCGCTGATCGTTCATCACGTCGTCATATTCAACGACCTGCTTGCGGATATCGTAGTTGCGCGCCTCTACCTTCTTCTGCGCGGTCTCGATCGCCTTGGTCAGCCACTTCGACCCGATCGCCTCGCCGTCTTCGATGTTGTTGCGCATCATCTTGGCGAACAGCGTGTCCGGGCCGAAAATCCGCAACAGGTCGTCGTCAAGCGACAGGTAGAAACGGGACAGGCCCGGATCGCCCTGGCGCCCCGAACGGCCGCGCAGCTGGTTGTCGCTGCGCCGGCTTTCGTGCCGCTCGGTGCCGAGCACAAACAGGCCGCCGGCGGCGAGCACCGCCTCCTTCTCAGCGGCGATCTCGCGACGGATCGTTTCCGCCTGCGTGTCGTATTCGGGCGTGCCCGCCGCCAGCTCGGGATGCTCGTCGAGCATCCGGAACTCCAGGTTGCCGCCCAGCTGAATGTCGGTGCCGCGACCCGCCATGTTGGTCGCGATCGTCACCGCGCTCAGCCGGCCGGCCTGGGCGACGATATGCGCCTCCTGCTCGTGGTAGCGGGCGTTCAGGACGGAGTGGTCAACGCCTTCCTGCTGGAGGAACTCGGACAACAGCTCCGATTTCTCGATGGACACGGTGCCGACCAGCACCGGCTGACCCTTGGCCGCGTGTTCGCGGATCTTTTTGGCAATTGCGCGGAACTTGTCCTGCGTGTTCTTGTAGAACTCGTCCTCTTCGTCGACCCGGTTGATGGTCCGATTGGTCGGAATGGTGACGACGTTCATCTTGTAGATGTCGTAGAACTCGGCAGCCTCGGTCGCCGCGGTGCCGGTCATGCCCGACAGCTTGGGATACATGCGGAAATAGTTCTGGAAAGTGATCGAGGCCATGGTCTGGTTTTCGGGCTCGATCGTCACGCCCTCCTTCGCCTCGACGGCCTGGTGCAGGCCCTCCGACCAGCGGCG
>CAKTFL010000463.1 GCA_934555855.1 uncultured Sphingomonas sp.
TTCCAGCACCACGTCCGCGCCGCTCGCCGCCGGACCGGCGTCCGGATTGGGCCAGCCGTCGCGCGGTGCCACCAGCCGCAGTTCGGTCAGCCCGAAGTTGAGCATCGCGCGCGCCGCCTTGCCAATATTCTGCCCGAGTTGCGGACGGACGAGGACGATGACGGGATCGGGCACGGCGAACTTTCTGCAGGATGGCGCGACCGTGGCCGGTCAGCCGGGGCAGGGATAGCGGCGCTTCATCAACAGGGCAAAGGCCGACTTCATGCTCATGCCGCGCTGCGCGGGCGGGATGCGTTCCAGATCGGCCAGCAGCTGGTTGTGGTCGAGCTTCACCTTTTCGGGCGGGCAGCTATCAAAGCGCCGGCCCGCGGCCTTGGCCGCTTGCTGCTCGGCGCGATATTCGCGGGTGATCGTGCGCATCTCGGCGCCGAGCAGCTTGAGGTCGGGCGAGAACATCGCCAGCACACCCTTCGCCTTGAGCGCCTGCGCCTTGGCGAGGAACTCCGTCACGTTCATCGCCGCAGCGGGCGTCGCCATCGCCAACGCCAGTGCCGCCACCCCGATCGCCGTCCATCCACGCCGCATCGTCGCTCCCCCGCCTGTTCGACGGAAGTGTCGATCGGCAATCGGGCAGGATCAAGGCAACGGGTGTTTCGGATCAACCGAACTCACGCCACCGTTCGTGCTGAGCCTGTCGAAGCACGGGTCCCAAGTGCTCCGCTCTGAGACGTCCTTCGACAAGCTCAGGACGAACGGCTCAAGTTGGTCGAAAACCATCCCTAGAAGTGTTTCCGATTGATCAGAACCACCCCGTCACCGGCGCCGCAGAAGAAGCGGGACCCCGGCGCAAGGCCGGGGTGACGGAGGATGCAAACCGTTCTGAAACCGCTTCAGAAAAGAAAAGGGCCGCATCCGCCATCGGCGAACGCGGCCCTGAACTCGCCCCGGCGCAAGCTGGCCGGTGCCGCCCGATCAGGCGCCCTGCGGCGCCGGATTGCCGAACGGCCCGCGCGGACGGCGCGTCTTGGGGATGGAGGTGCCGGCAGCACCGAGCGGCGTCGCCGGGCGTCCGGTGTCGCGGTCGATATCCTCGCCCGACACCAGCCGCTTGATCTCGTCGCCGCTCAGCGTCTCATATTCCAGCAGCGCGCCGGCCAGCGTGTGCAGCTGGTCGATATGCTCCGACAGCACCTGCTTGGCCTTGGCCAGCCCGCCCTCGACGATCGCCTTGATCTCGTCGTCGATCAGCTGCGCTGTGGCGTTGGACATGCGCACCGGCTGCGACGACGAATAGCCGAGGAACGATTCGCCTTCGGGCTGGGCGTATTCGACCGGGCCGACCTTGTCCGACATGCCCCACTTCGTCACCATGTCGCGGGCGAGGCCGGTGGCGTACTGGATGTCGCCGGACGCGCCTGACGATACCTTGTCGTAGCCGAAGATGATCTCTTCCGCGACGCGGCCGCCCATCGACACCGCCAGGTTCGCGTACATCTTGTCGCGATGGTAGCTGTAGCTGTCGCGTTCGGGCAGGCGCATCACCATGCCCAGCGCGCGGCCGCGCGGGATGATCGTCGCCTTGTGGATCGGATCGGACGCCGGCTCGTGCAGCGCGACGATGGCATGGCCGGCCTCGTGATAGGCAGTC
>CAKTFL010000464.1 GCA_934555855.1 uncultured Sphingomonas sp.
CCCTGCGAACCGGCGATCTGAGCGACCGCGGCAACCGCTCCGAAAGAGCAGCACCGCCGCGGTGAAACCCATCTAGGCGGGGCCGCCGGATCGCGCAAGCACTTTTTTCAGTTTTTTGACGCCCGCTCGTTTTTTCCTTCTCACCGGTCTTCCTGACCCCTCTCAGGCCTATGCCGACGATGGCATCCCCAGCCGGCACGACCCTCAGAATACGCAAAGGGCGGCCGGCTCGCACCGACCGCCCCCTTGGCGACTATGACAGAAGGATCAGAACCGCCCGCGGATACCGACCAGCAGGGTGCGCCCCGGCTGATACTGGCTGAAGGTCGCGTTCGGGAACTGGAAGTACGAGCTCTGCGCTTCCTTGGTGATGTTGATTACGTTGACGACCAGGGTCGGCAGGTAATCGTTGCCCAGGATCTTGCCGAGATCGACATTGCCGGAAAAGTCGAGCTGGCCGTAGTTCCGGCCATAGATCGCGGCGGCCGGCAACCCGTTCTGGTTCAGCCCCGACGATTGGGATCCCTCGTTATACGTGTAAGTCACCCGGGCCGAAACGCCGTGGCCCTCATAATAGCCGGTCAGCGTATAGGTCGTGGGCGCGACACCGAGCGCAATGGCCGGCGCCCCCTGCCCTTCGCCCTTCTGGTCGATGATGGTCAGGTTGCCCTGGAAGCCGAACCCGCGCACGCCGATATACTGGGTCAGGAAATCGAGCGGCTGGGTCAGCTGGAATTCCAGGCCGTTGACCTTCAGCTTGCCGTCCGCGTTCACCTGCTGCTGGATCTGGATCGGCACCTGTTCCGGTGCCCCACCTGCCGCCCGCGCCGTGAGCGCGTCCTGCTGAGCCTGGGTCAACGAGGCGAAGGTGATGCCATAGGGCTCCAGCGTCGAGAACGGCACGGTGGTCAGGCCGTTGACCGTGAAGCCGGTGATCGACTTGCGGAACGCTGCCAACGCGATGACGCCTTCGCCGCCCGTGTAATATTCGAACCCGAGGTCGATATTGTCGGACAGGTATGGATTGAGCGCATTGTTGCCGAGCGTACCCACGTCGGCGGACGGTTGAACGAACGATGCACCCGGCAGCAGCTGGTTCGGATCCGGCCGCGTCAGCGTCCGCGAGATCGAGGCGCGCGCCACCGCCTTGCGTCCGAAGCTGTATGCAACCGTCGCCGATGGCAGGAAGTTCGAATAAAGCCGGTTCGATTCCGCGAAGTTGACGAGCACCGGATAGCATGACCCGTCGAGCGCGAAGGTCGGGCTGACGCCCGGGCAGGTCACTCCGCCGCGCGTGTTGCGGGGGTCGGGAACGGTCGTGCGCCCGCCGACGATCTGCTGCGTGCGGACATAGCGCACGCCGCCGTTCAGCCGGATGGTGTCGTCGTCACCTACGTCGAAGATGCCGTTCATTTCGATGAAGGTGCCGGTCACCTTTTCGCGGATCAGGCCACCGTTCGCGCCGCTGCTGCCGGCGCCCGTCTCCGTGGCCCCTGCCAGCAGGGCGTCATAGTTCGTCGCCGCCTTGAACTTGTTCCAGTCGACGGTGATGAAGCCGTTGCTGCCCGGCAGCAGGAAACTGGGCACGGCAGCGGTGGGGACCAGCGACCCACCATAGAC
>CAKTFL010000465.1 GCA_934555855.1 uncultured Sphingomonas sp.
GCGCTGGACGGCGCGGCGCGGATGCTGGTCGAACGCGGCCTTGCCGTATGGAGCGAGGATGGCGCGCGCCGCCCGGTGCTGATCGTGCGCGGGCAAGGGCGGCTGATCGACGCCGCCGCGGCGGCGGACCTCGACAGAGTGCAGGCGCTGCTCGACGATCTGGAGGACAAGCAGGAAATCGCCTCGCTGCTGGATTCGGCAAGGGCGGGGGACGCGACCCGCATCTTCATCGGCGCGGAGAACAAACTGTTCGCGCTGTCGGGATCCTCCGTCATCGCTCGGCCGTTTCGCGGGCTGGACGGACGGGTGGTCGGCGTGGTCGGCGTGATCGGGCCGACGCGGTTGAACTATGCGCGGGTCGTGCCCATGGTGGATTTCACCGCGGCAACGCTTGCCCGTCTCATGGGGCTACAGGGACATACATGACTGATACCAACATCACGAACGAACCCGAGGACCTGCGCGCGGAAACGGCCGAGGCCGCGCCCGAGCTTGCCGAGCACGACCGCGCCGCGGAGCTGGAAGCGCAGCTCGCCGACGCGCGGCAGCAGCTGCTGTACGTTCGTGCGGAGACGGAGAATGTCCGCCGCCGCGCCGAGCGGGAAAGCGCCGACGCGCGCGCCTATGCCGCAACGGGCTTTGCGCGTGACATCCTGTCGGTGGCCGACAACCTTTCCCGTGGCCTGTCCGCGATCCCTGCCGAACTGCGCGAGGACGAGAAGATGAAGGGCCTGGTCACCGGGCTGGAAGCGACCGGGCGCGAGCTGGACAGCGTGTTCGGCCGCCATGGCATCGCCCGCATTCAGGCGATGGGCGCGACGCTGGACCCCAACAAGCATCAGGCGATGATGGAGGTACCCAGCACCGATGCGGAGCCGGGCACTGTGGTGACCGAAATGCAGGCTGGCTACCTGATCAAGGACCGGCTGCTGCGCCCGGCCCTGGTCGGGGTTGCGAAGAAGCCGGACTGATCCGACGATCGGAGAAGCGCTTGCGGCCTGCCTGCGCGCTTCTCCTTCGCCCCGCACGGGCGGCGGGCAGCGATCCGATTTCTTTTCCGTCGCCAAGACCAAGCTGATTGTCGGGCGGGCGTCCGGCGCTTAACCCGGCCGGCATGAACCACAACATCGTCACCGACCGCCCGACATTCGTCACGCATCTGGAATGCTCGATCTCGGGCGAGCGCTATGAGGCGGACACGCTTCAGGGCCTGTCGCGCGCGGGGCGGCCGTTGCTCGTCCGCTATGACCTGGACGCGGTGAAGGCCAATCTGTCGCGTCGTCTGCTGGAAGCGCGCCCGACGGACATGTGGCGGTGGCGGGAGCTGCTGCCGGTTCGGGGCACGGAAAACATCGTCTCGCTGGGCGAGATCGAGACGCCGCTGATCCCGATCACGAAAAGCGGCGGCGCCAATGTGCTGGTCAAGGACGAGGGGCGGCTACCGACCGGCAGCTTCAAGGCGCGCGGGCTGGTCATGGCGGTGGCGATGGCCAAGGAGCTGGGCGTCACGCGGATCGCGATGCCGACCAACGGCAATGCCGGCGCGGCGCTCGCCGCCTATGCCAGCCGCTGCGGCATCGAGACGGTGGTCTTCTGCCCCGAGGAC
>CAKTFL010000466.1 GCA_934555855.1 uncultured Sphingomonas sp.
GCCCGAATCGTCGCGATTGTCGCCCATCAGGAACACGTTGCCTGCCGGCACGGTGTAGAGCCCCGTTTCATCGCGATCAGGAAACTCGCCCCGGTCGAGCACCGGATAGCTGCGCCCGCCGGGCAGCGTCTCGCGATACTGACGGTAGCGGCAGATCGGGGTGCCGGTCCCATCCACGTCGCGATAGGTCGCCTCGCAATCGTAATTGGGGGTGACGGGGATGGTGAAGTCGCCGACCCGCTGCCGCGCAATGGGCGCGCCGTTCAGGACCACCTGGCCACGCCGGACCTGGATCGTGTCGCCAGGCAGGCCGATCACGCGCTTGATGACGTCATGATCGTCCGGCCCCGGCGAGCGGAACACCACCACGTCGCCACGCGTCGGCTGGGACCAGCGCACGGTCGGCAGCAGCGGCATTCCCCACGGTAGCGACCAGCGCGAATAGCCGTAGCTCCATTTCGACACGAACAGGTAATCGCCGACATACAATCGCGGCAGCATCGATTCGGATGGGATGGAGAAGGGCGCGAGCAGAAAGGTCCTGAAGATCAGCACAAACAGGGCGAGCTTCAGCAGGAAGCGGAGCGTTTCGCCGGTTTCGGAGCGCGGGGGCCTGGGTGTCGCCATGAGCGCCGGCCTTGCCCAAGCCTTTCGCGTCGTCAAGCGGAGCCTTGCGGCGGCTCACCCGTTCGCCTTATCCCGCATAGCCGTAACGAACCCCCCAAGTCCTAATGAACCAGGAGTGTTGCCATGAGCGATTGGTCGGCCATCGAGGCGCTGCCCCAGACCAAGCTGGTCGATCTGTTCGCAAACGATCCCGACCGGCTCAGCCGCCTGACCCTCGACGTCGCCGGCATCCATTTCGATTGGTCGAAGACCCACCTGACCGCCGACGCCCTGTCCGCCTTCGAGGCGCTGGCGCGGGGGAAGGACCTGGCGGGCCGGCGTGAGGCGATGTTCAACGGCGAACATGTCAACATCACCGAGGATCGCCCGGTCGAGCACACTGCCGAGCGCGGGGAGGGCAATCCGGACAGCGTCGCACGGGCCGGCGCCTATCACGCCCGGATGCGCGCGCTGATCGACGCGATCGAGGCGGATGCGCTCGGTCCCATCCGTCACGTCTTGCACGTCGGCATCGGCGGCTCCGCGCTCGGCCCGGACCTGCTGGTCGACGCGCTCGGGCGCGAGGAAACGCGCTACGACGTGGCGATCGTGTCCAACATCGACGGCGTCGCGCTGGAGGATGTGTTCGCCGACTTCGATCCCGAAGCGACGCTGCTGGTGATCGCGTCCAAGACCTTCACCACCACCGAGACGATGACGAACGCGACCAGCGTCCTGTCCTGGATGACCGAGCATGGCGTTGAGGATCCCTATGGCCGGGTGATCGCGCTGACCGCCGCGCCGGACAAGGCGGTCGAATGGGGCGTCGACGAAACCCGCGTGCTGCCGTTCAGCGAGGGCGTGGGCGGACGCTATTCCTTGTGGTCCTCCATCGGCTTTCCCGCCGCCATCGCGCTCGGCTGGGACCAGTTCTCCGAGCTGCTGGAGGGCGCCGCCGAGATGGACCGGCATTTCCGCCTGTCCGCGCTGCAC
>CAKTFL010000467.1 GCA_934555855.1 uncultured Sphingomonas sp.
TTCCTGTGCCAGGCGGCGGGGCGGCACATGATCGGGCAGGGACATGGCCGGATCATCAACATCGCCTCCATGCTGACCTTCCAGGGCGGCATCCGCGTGCCGAGCTATACCGCGTCGAAATCCGGCATCGGCGGCATCACCAAGCTGCTGGCCAATGAATGGGCGGGCAAGGGCGTGACCGTGAACGCGATCGCCCCCGGCTATATCGCCACCAACAACACCGCGGCGCTCCAAGCCGACGAGGTTCGCAACAAGGCGATCATGGACCGGATTCCCGCCGGACGCTGGGGCCGCCCGGAAGATCTGGGCGGCGCGGCAGTGTTCCTGGCGTCCGATGCGGCGGCATATGTGCAGGGGCATATCCTGGCGGTGGATGGCGGGTGGCTGGCACGGTGATGATGCTCACCGTCGCTCTGGGGAGTCCCGTCACCCCGGCGAAGGCCGGAGTCCAGTCGCGACCGTCCGGCTGCTGGACCCTGGCCTTCGGGGTGAGGAGATAAGAGAATGCTGGGAAAGCTCCTCTGTTTCGGCGAGATCATGCTCCGCCTGTCGCCGCCGGGGCGGGAGTTGCTGCTTCAGACGCCGAAGCTCGACGTCTGGGTCGCGGGAGCGGAGGCGAACGTCGCCACCCAGCTCGCGCGGCTGGGACACCCGGTCGGCTTTGCAACACGAGTGCCCGACAACGACCTCGGCCGTGCCGCGATCACGACCTTGCGTGGGCACGGCATTGACACCTCCACGATCCAGCTCGGCGGCGAGCGCATGGGGCTGTATTTCGTCACCAGCGGCGCGGGGCTGCGCGCGACCGAAGTGATCTACGACCGCGCCTGGTCAGCTTTCGCCGAGGCGCCGGTTGGGGCATGGGACTGGGACACGCTGCTGGACGGCGTCGGCCGGCTGCATCTTTCGGGAATCACTCCCGCGCTTGGGCCGGTGCCGGCGCGATCGGCTCAGTTTGCCGTCGAGGCGGCGGCGGCGCGCGGCATCGCCATATCCTTCGACGGCAACTGGCGCGGCAAGCTGTGGGAGCGCTGGGACTCGGACCCGCGCGCGATCCTGACCCGGCTGGTCGACCATGCCGATCTGATGTTCGGCAACCATCGCGATATCGCGTTGCTGCTCGGCCGCGACGATTTCGCCGGCGAGGGCGAGGAGCGCCGTCGTAATGCCTGCGAGGCGGCGTTCGCGGCCTTTCCGAAGCTCCGGACAATCGCCTCCACCGCGCGCCATGTCGAACATGTCGACCTTCATCGCTTGTCTGCGCGCATCGACACGCGCGACGGTCATGTCCAGACCGACGAGGTCGAGGTGGCCGGGATCGTCGACCGGATCGGCGGCGGCGACGCCTTCGCGGCCGGGGTCCTGCACGGGCTGCACAACGACGGCGATATTGCGGAGGCCGCGCGGGTCGGACTCGCGCTCGCCGTGCTGAAGCATTCGTTGCCAGGCGATGCCAGCCTGTTCCGTCAGGCCGATATCGACGCCTATCTCGCCGGCGGGCTGGATGTCCGCCGCTGACGGGCTGACCC